>RFKJ01000367.1 GCA_003694325.1 Deltaproteobacteria bacterium | reverse complement strand
GTGCGGACCGGGGAATCCTGGTCGGGGAGGGCGAACCACGCCGGGCGGGCGATGCGTCCGGCCTGGACGAGGGCCCAGGTCAGCTCGTTGAGGCCGACGATGGCGAGGTAGGCCAGCAGGAACACGGGGGGGACGGTCAGGAGCTGGATGGCCCCGCGCACCACGGGGTGCCGACCGCGGGTGCCGACCGCCAGGGCCACCCCGAGCAACATCCCCCCCACCAGCGCCGGCCCGAGGAGGGTCACCGACCGGGCGGCCGCGGTCAGGACGAGTCCCCGCACCTCGGCACCGGGCCGCACCGCGAGGCTCTCCCCGAGATCGCCGTGGGCCGCGTCGACGAGGTACCGCCCGATCCGCACCGGCAGCGGCTGGTCGAGGCCCCACTCGACCTCGAGCTGGGGGCGCAGCTCGGCACCATTGGGGAGCAGGTCGATGGGGTCACCCGGCGCGGCCCACAGCAGGAGCTGCACCAGCACCACGGCGCCGACCAGCACCGCCACGAACCACACGGCCGCCCCGAGGACGGCGCCGGCAGCACCGCGCACGGTCGGTCAGTCCATCGACCAGTCGGACGCCCAGGTGAAGAAGTAGAACGGGTGGATGACCACGTCGCGCACCTTGACGCTCATGGCGCTGTAGCTGTCGAGGGTCCACAAAAAGATCATCGGCAGGTCGTCGTGGACCTTGAGGTGGACCTCGCGCAGCGCCTGCTTCTTCTCCTGGGGGTTCAGCGTGTCCCGGGCCAGGTCCAGCAGGGCATCGACGTCGGGGTTGGAGTAGCCGGTGAAGTTCCGGGCGCCGTTGCTGTAGAACTGCTCCCGGATGTCCTCGTTCCGGTCGAAGCTCCACTGGCTGAGCACCAGGTCGTAGTCCTGGTCGGCCCACACCCGCGAGCGCCAGCTCGCCTCGTCGAGGAAGTCGACCTCGACGGCGATCCCCTGGGACTGGAGCTGGCTCTGGAGGTTGATCACCACCTCCTGGGCCGACTCCAGCGACTTGTGGGCGCTGATCCGGAGGGTGAGGGGCTGGCCGTCCCGGACCCATCGATCCCCGTCGCGCTCGTAGCCGGCCCGCTGGAGCAGCGACGCGGCGACTCCCGGCTCGTAGCCCCACGGGCGCACGTCGTGGTTGTAGAAGGGGCTGGACTTCACGAACGGTCCGGTGAGCGTGTCACCGGTGCCGATGGGGGCCAGCAACGCCTCCACGTCCACGAGGTGGGCGATGGCCTCGCGCAGGTCGCGGTTGTCCCACGGCGCCCGGTCCAGGTTGAACCCCAGGTACCACCACGAGTTGGTCTGGTAGGGGTACAGCTCCACCGCGCGGTTGTTCTGGAGGACCGCCAGGTCCCGGGGCAGGACCCGCACCAGGGCCTCCAGGCTCTCGTAGAGCAGCAGCTTGGCCTGGTAGTTCTTGTCGGAGACCTCGCGCATGACGATCTCCGGCAGCCGCGGACCGTCGCGGTGATCGGCCACCCGCGACAGGGTGATGCTGCCATCCTCGTTGTAGCTCTCCAGGCGGAACGGGCCCGTCCCGATGGGGGCGGTGCGGAAGGGGTCGCTGCGCTTCACCGCCGTGCCGTCGAAGCGGTGGGCTGGGAGGATCTTGAAGAACAGCTTGTCCTGGGGCCGCGCTTCGGGTCGCTCGAACTGCAGGACCACCGTCCGGTCGTCGATCGCCCGGGCGCTCTTGATCCACTCCACCCGCCCCTTCTCGGTGGACAGGGTCTTGCGGTCCTTCATGGCGTTGATGGTGAACACCACGTCGTCGGCGGTGAAGGGGGTGCCGTCGTGCCACCGGACCCCCTGCCGCAGGGTGAGGGTCATGCTCGTCCGGTCCTCGGAGACCTCGTCGCGCTCGACGAGCTGGGGTGTCGTCGCCAGCTCCTTGTCGTCGGTGTAGAGACCCTCGAAGATCAGCTCGTTGAGCCGCGCCTCGCTCATGCTGGTGGTGAACAGCGGGTTGACGATGGCCGGTGCCTGGTCCTCGGCGTAGCGGAAGCTGTCGCCGGCCCGGGCCGGCGCAGAAGCCATGCTCGCGGTGAACAGGCCGAGGAGGAGGGCGGAGGAGGGGAGCGCTGCGGTCTGCATCGGAAGTGTCCAGAGTGGGGAGCGGCGCGGTCAGTCTTCCTTGGAGTCGCCGTGGCGACCCATGCCTTCGAGCACGGCGAGATCGCCGATGGTCTCGATGGTGCCGGTCAACCCGGGAAGGTCCTCGTCCAGGGCGCTCAGGGCGTCGAGCGCCTGCCGGGTGCGCCCGGTGCGCAGGAAGGCCTCGGCCTGGAGCACAAAGAGCGCGGGCGGGTTGGTGGCGCTGATGTTGCCGGCATCCTCGAGATCGTGGGCGAGGAGGAGGTAGGCGGTGGCCTGGTGGGGATGGCCGGCCCGCAGGGCCTCTCGGGCCCAGGCGACGAGCACCCGGTTCCGAAGGGCCGTCGCGAGCTGGAGGTCGTCGAGCAGTGCCTGGCCGTCGGTCGAGCTGGCGGTGCGGAGTCGCTCCACCCAGTCGTCGACGGCCCGGGTGAGGGCCCGGGCGCGCTCCCGGGCCGCCTGCGGATCGTCGGCGTCGCCGGCGGCGGGCAGGTCGAGGGCCGTGAGGGTCGGCCCGACGGCGCCCGGGTTGGACAGGGCGGGGTCGGCCGACAGCTCGGCGGCCAGGTCATCCCGGCTCCACCACGACGAGAACAGCAGGGCCTCGAGATCGGCCCGCTGCAGCGCCTCGGCCAGGGACCCCCCCGCCAGCTCGTCGGCCCGCCGCCGGTGCTCGATGGCGGCGCTGCCCGACAGGAGCGGATCGTGGAGGATGGGGCCGTCCCCGCCGCCGAACGGGGGGCCATCAGCGCAGGGCGCGGGAAGCGCGTCCCGGGTTCCGGCGCGCAGGGCCAGGTCGGCCTGGAGGCACTTCGCGGCCAGGGGATCGGCCAGCTTCGGAAGGTCCGCCAGCGAGGCGGCCGAGGGCTGGCGGGTCGCGGCCAGCCAGGCCTGGACCGCCGGGTCCACCGCCGCCTCGGCGTCGCCTTCAGTCGGTGCGACGTCGGCGGTTGCCATGGCGGCCAGCAGGGGCAGCAGGCTGCCGTCGATGGTGGGGTCGGTCTGCCGCCAGCGGTCGAGCAGCATCGGCCAGGCGACGGCACCCAGGCGGGCGAGATCCTCGGCGACCAGCGCCTGCTCCAGCTCGGCCCGGGCCGCGGGCAGGCCGGCGGGCAGCAGCTCGGCGGCGGTGGCCCAGTCCCCCCGGTGCAGGGCCACCCAGCCGGCACGACCGGAGCCGTCCACCGTCTCGGCGAACCGGGCCGGGTCGAGCACCAGGGCCTGGACCCAGCCCTCGGCCAGGGCCTCGGGGGCCGGCGAGGGCGAGGTGGCCGGAGGCTCCCGGCAGGCCAGCATCAGCGCCACGAGGATCATGCCGGTCTATTCACCCTCGTAGTTGGTGCCGGCCGAATGGCTGCGGTCGGGGAACCGGGCGGGGTCGATGTCATCGTCGCTCGGCCGCAACTCGATGGTGTCCTCCTGCATGGTGATCGGGTCGAGGATCAGCTCGCCCCGCTTGAAGTAGAAGTCGATGCGGGAGACGTGGTAGCCGGTCCGGAAGGCCTCGAGCGTGTACTCGGTCTTCTTCGCCAGCTTGACCCGCTGCCCGTCGTCGTCGCGCAGGTAGTCGATCATGAAGTTGCCCTCGGAGTCGGTGACCAGCTCGACCCCGCCGGGATCGAGCGACACGATCACCCGGTCCATGGGCTGACCGTTGCGGTCGACGACGCTGCCGTAGATCACGCGCTTGCCGGCGCACCCCGTGGCCACCAGGGCGAGGGCGGCGACAGCCAGCCCCGTCGGGCGAAGGGCGCGCATGAAGGTTGCTGCCATGGATTTCCTCGGGCCTCGTTCAGTGGAGGCGGGTGCGGATGTCCTCGAGCTTGGCCAGCTCGGCGTCGGCGCGGCGGGCGAGGTCCGAGCGGGACTTCGACTGCACGTGGTCGCGGTACTTCTGCCAGTGGCGGATCGCCTGTTCGAGCAGCTCCAGGTCGTCCTCGGACTGGTAGAAGCGGCCCTGCCAGGCGGCGGCCTGGGTCTCGTAGATCTCGGCCTTCTTGCTGAACACCAGCTCCGGCGGCAGGCGCGCCCAGTAGCGCTCGGCGAGGTTGGCCTTCTCCAGGGCGGCGTCGTACTGCTTGTGGTTGACCAGGTAGCGCCCCAGCTCGGACAGGTAGATGGGATTGTACTGGTTCTCGGGCAGCATCATGAGCTGGTCGAGGTAGCGCTTGATGGCGGCGTCGTCGCCCTTGCGCTGGGCGTTCATGAGCAGCAGCGCCCGGGACCGCGTGTAGGCCGGATCGTCCAGGCCCACCATCTCCAGCGCCATGACGTCGGAGCGGGTGAGCCGCCCGGCGTTGGCGGCGTCGGCGTATTGCTCGATGTCGGCGTCGGTGACCGGGACGTCCTCCTCCACATGCTCCTCCGCGGACAGGCCGAGGTCGGCGAGGGTGTCGTCCGTCGAGGTCGCGGGTCGCGACGTGGTCCGGGCCTGGGTGGAACCGGACGACGCGCGGCTGCGGTCCCTGCTGGTGGACGCCCGACTGGAGGAGGCCGAGGGGCGGCTGCCCGATCGCGAATCGGGGGCCGAGGCGGTGGTCG
>RFKJ01000366.1 GCA_003694325.1 Deltaproteobacteria bacterium | reverse complement strand
GGTACTTCGGGCACCGGATGTGTCCGTCCACCGGAACCTGGGGCCTCCGGTACTATCGGCGTCTTTGGAGGGGGGCTCGCGACCCCCTTGCGCCTGCGGCGCCCCCCCGCGGCGGCCGCTGCGCGGCCGCAGTACGCGCGACCCCGACGTGGAGCGTACCCGGGAGGAACTACCGGTCGCGCGTACCAGCACCGCAAGGACCGGTTCGCCCCTGTGGCGGGAATGGGCCGGCGCCTCCCCGGGATCTCCGATGGTGTATGGTGGAATCGCGGCGTTCAACGGTGGAATCGCGGCGTTCTACGGAGGCTTCCCCATGCGCAACCTGCTCGGCTGGGTCGGCATGTTCCTCGGGAGTTGGCTGTGCTGGTGGCTGGGCTCGTTCATCTCCTGGCCGGTGGCATTGCTGTGCAGCGTCGTGGGGGCGGGCCTGGGCCTGGCGGCGGGGCGACTGCTGGCGCGGCGCTTCTTCTGACTGCGAGGCACCGGAGACCGGACTGGCCCCCCATCTCGGGGCATGTCGTGCTGCGTCCCGCAGGCGGCGCGACCTCCCCACCACCCGGCTCCTGACCCTTTCCTTTCCAGCGACCGGGGTCGGTCGCGTCTATCGTCGTCCGGTCCGCGCTCCGAGGTCGGTCGCGGGCTCTGTCCTGTCCCCGCCCACCCGGAACGCCATCCATGCTCTCCCGCAGTCTTCCCTTGCTCGTCGGTGCATCCCTCCTCCTCGGCGCCTGCACCACCTCGCCCTCCAGCGACTCCCCCGCGGCCTTCTCGGCCGGTGACGAGCAGGCCGCCCGGGCGCTCGCCAGCCGGTACCTCGCCGACGACGCGACCCTGCTGCCCGGCATCGTCGAGCTGCGACCCACGCGCGTCGCCTTCGACGCGGCGGGTGGGGCCCACGTCCGCTACCAGCAGACGGTGAACGGCGTGCCGGTGTGGGGGGGCGAGGGGATCGTCCACCTCGACCGCAGCGGCGCGCTCACCGGCATGACCGACGACATGATCCGCAACCTCTCGGTGGACACGACGCCGGCCTGGACCGCCGAAGAAGCCATCGACCTGGCGCTGGCGGCTCACGGTGTTCGGACCGACTTCTCGGAGGCACCGACCGCCGACCTGTGGGTCTTCCGCGACAAGCGGGGGCCGGCCCTGGCCTGGCGCGTGCAGATCCGCGACATCGAGGACGCCGACACGCCATCGATGCCGGTCATCTTCATCGACGCCCACGACGGCAGCGTGCTCTTCCAGTACGACAACCTGCAGACCTGGTCGCTCAGCGACGCCGACAAGACCACCTACGACATGAACAACCGCACCCGGTACAACCGGGCGACCGTCGGCGACAGCTCGGACGCCGACCTGCTGACGACCCATGACGCGGTGGGATCGACGCTGGCCTTCCTGTCGTCGGCGGTCGGGCGCGACTCCTACGACGATGCGGGTGCCACGGTCCGGTCCTACGGGCACTACTCCCGCGACTACGTCAACGCCTTCTGGGACGGCAGCCGCCTGACCTTCGGCGACGGTGACGGCTACTACAGCAACTACCTCGGCGTCCTCGACGTCAGCGCCCACGAGCTGGGCCATGGCGTGATGCAGTACGAGGCCGACCTCAACTACGTCAACGAGTCCGGTGCGCTCAACGAAGCAGCATCGGACATGCTCGCCGCCGCGGTGGAGGCCTGGGTCGACGGCGGCGTGACCTCGGACACCTGGGACATCGGCGAGGACTGCTGGATCGAGCCGGGGACGACGGCCCTGCGCTACATGTCGCATCCCAGCGACGACGGGGCCTCACGCGACCACTACAGCGACCGCTACACCGGCAGCAGCGACAGCGGCGGCGTGCACTACAACAGCGGCATCGCCAACCACTGGTTCTACCTGCTGTCCGAGGGCGGCCAGCACCACGATGCCGCCTTCCGCAGCGGCTACACCGTCACCGGGCTGGGCATCGACGCCGCCTACCAGATCTGGTACACCGCGATGACCGGCTACATGACGTCCTCGACCGATTTCGCCGGGGCGCGCACCGCGACCGAAGACGCCTGCGCGGCGCTCGGCTACAGCTCCACGCAGTGCGAGTCGGTGTCCTACGCCTGGTACGAAGTCGGCGTGGGCAGCGACCCGGGTGCGGGCAGCGGCGGTGGCGGGACCGACACGGGCAGCGGCGGTGGCGGGACCGACACGGGCACCGGCACCGGCGGTGGTGACACCGGCACCGGCGGCGGTTCGCTGCCCTGCTCCGGCACGCTGTACACCGGCTCGCTGTCGGGTTCCGGCGACTCCGCCATCGAGCCCGGTGGCACCTACGACTACTTCACCGGTGGGTTGACCGCGACGCTGGCCGGTCCTTCGGGCACCGACTTCGACCTGTACCTGTACAAGTGGACCCGGCGGGGCTGGCGGTCGGCGGATTCCTCGACCGGCAGCACTTCGGACGAGACCGTCAGCGCGACCAGGAGCAACTACTACTACGTGGAGGTCTACAGCTACTCGGGATCGGGCTCCTACGAGCTGTGCATCGAGTAGGTGCCCGGCCCGCCGGGGACGGTCGCGCCCCTTCCGGGAGGCGCCTTCCGGGAGAGGGGTGCGCCGGCCACGACGGGTGATGAGACGACGACGGCCAGCCACCGCGGGTGCGGGGCTGGCCGTCGGGAACGATGCCCGCGGGACGAGCGGGGCGTCGGTCGCCGGTGCTACTTCTTCAGCGTGCGCAGGTAGGCGATGAGCTCGTTGATCTGGTCGTCGGTCATGCTGGCGCCCAGGGGAGCCATCATGGCCGAGCGGCCGACGGCGGCGCCGCCCTCCTTGAGGACCTTCTTGATGTAGTCGTCGCCCTTCACGCCCTGGTAGCCGGTCTCGTCGATGCGCTTCCACACCTCCGCCGAGGTGAAGTTGGCCGGCTTGGGGTTCAGGGCGGCAGCGGCGACCCCGTCACCGGCGCCGGTGGGGCCGTGGCAGCTCGCGCACATGGAGTCGAAGGTGGCCTTGCCGTCGGCCAGGGCGGTGGCCGGCAGGGCGAGGAAGGACAGGGCGACGAGGGCGCGCTTCATGGAAGCCTCCAGGAGTGGACGCGCCGGCATATCCGGTGGGTGCGGTGGGGCAACCGCTGGCGGCGTGTCTTCTCGGTGACGGGCTTCCCTCTTGCGCCCTCCGGGCTACTCCGACGGGTACCAGGTCACCTGCGCCACCTCGGTGGTCGGGTCGCGCAGCGCGGTGACCTTGATCCCGTAGTTGCTGATGCTGTAGAGCCAGTCCTCGATGACCACGCTGCGCCGCATCCAGGCGAAGTCGCCGGTGTCGGTGCAGTCGTCCCACGGGTCGTCGGGGCAGGTGCTGGTGGCCGCGATGTCGCTGTGGTCCACCCGCCCCAGCTCGGTCAGCACGCCGGCGTCCAGGTCGACATCGAGGACCAGCAGTCCGCTGAAGCTCTCCTCGGTGCCGGTGTCGGGGTCGTGAGCCCAGGTGTAGATGGGCACCGACAGGGTGTCGGCAAAGTACGTGAAGGCGTGGGGATCCCACAGCGACTCCGACCACGACCAGTCGTCGCTCTCGACGAGGAAGCGGTCCGCCAGGGTGGGCGCCGCCAGGTCGGAGATGTCGAACAGGCTCACCTGGAAGCCGAGGATCTCGCCGGTCTCGGAGCCCTCCATGCCGACGGCCAGCAGGTGGTCCTCGCCGGCCGGGTGCAGGTAGGAGGAATAGCCGGTGACCTCCAGCTCGCCGACGATGCGGGGGGCGGTCGGGTCGGACAGGTCCAGGGTGAACAGCGGGTCCATCTGCTCGAAGGTGACCAGGAAGCCGATGTCCCCCATGAACCGGGCGCTGTAGATCTGCTCGCCCGGCGCGATGCCACGCAGCTCGCCGACCTGCTCCAGCGCCCCGTCCTGCTCCTGCAGCACGAACACGTTGTTGGCCGGGTCGGTGGTGTCGCTGTCGCCCCACCACCAGTTGAAGTCGGTGGTGGCGATGCGCAGGTAGCCGTCCTGTTCGCTCATCGAGTACTGGTTGAGCACCCAGCCGTCGACGCGGCCGGAGCCGAGGTAGCGGGTGTCGGACCCGGCCAGCTCGAACTTGTGGACGTCGGTGTGCAGGTCCATGTCCTCGTCCCAGCTCCACCAGTCCCACCAGCTCGTCTGGGCGATGTAGAGGTTGTCGGCGCTGGCGTAGACCTCCCAGCCGTCGGACAGCAGGCCGGTCCCGGTGACCGCCGAGCCGGCGTCGCCCTCGTCGAGGTCGACGTGGGTGACGGTGAGGACGGCGGGGCTGCTGATGCCCTCCGGGCGGTAGACGTCGGTACACTGAGTGAGGAGCACCGGGTCGGCGTCCTCACCCGGCACCTGGTCGCGCACCTCGGGGAGCAGCTCGGCCTCGGACATCGAGTTGGTGAAGGCCAGGACGGAGGGCAACAGCAGGGCGCGGGCGGTGTCGGCGGCCTCGTCGAGGGCGGCCTCGTCGCTCCAGTCGTCGACCTCGGGCAGGGGCAGCGACGACACCAGCTCCCACAGCCCATCGGGGAACCAGGCGTACAGGTTGGAGACGACGTAGATGTCGCCGTCGATCATGCGGGCGTCGGTGTACCAGCCCTCCAGGTCGATCTCGCGGAGCACCTCCGGGGCGCTGCGGTCGCTGAGGTCGACGATGCTGATGCGGGTGCTGGTGCTCATGGTGAGGTCGCTGTCGCCGGCCCAGTCGGGGGCGTCCCCGCTGCCGGTGGACTCCCCCCGATCGGGGTCCGACCCGCTCTCGGAGCCGCCTCCGCCGTCGTGGTACTCCCACACGGTGGCGAGCACGGCGGCCCGGTCGCCGCGCAGGAACAGCGCGAACGGGGTCCCGTCCAGCTCCACCGAGCCGATCTTCTCGGTCTCGTCGGCCGGCCAGCTCCGGACCACCGACAGCTCGCTGCCGTGGGCGACGTAGAGGTAGTCGCCGTCGGTCTTCACGAGGTCGGGTTCGTCCACGCCCTCCTCCTGGACGTTGGTCTCGGAGTACGACGACGGCCCGTCACCGCCGGAGTCGTCGCCGCCGTCCTCGGCGCCGGCGTCCAGGGCGTAGCCGTAGCCGTAGCCGTACAACGACTGGACGATGCTCTCGGTCCAGGCTTCGGCGACCCGGGTGCGCAGCTCGCCGCAATCGGCGAAGCGTTGCAGGCTGGGACCGCTGGCGGCCGGCTTGGAGGCGCCGTCGGGGTTGCAGGCCGGCAGCAGGAGGGCGGCGAGGGGGATGAGGAAGATGGAGTTGGGCATGGGTGCGCTCCTCGGCGACGTGGCGTCCACCATCGGGGTGTTCGTGCCCTTGAGCAGCAAATTGCACACCAGCTCCGGCAACCGCCTCGGGGTGCGGCGTTCTTGCCCCCTGGGGTCGCCGGCGACGCCGGACCGCGACATCGGTGTCGCGGCAGGCCGCCGACCGGCCGGGTCGGTGGTCGCGGGCCGGTCGGGGCTCAGTCGTCGAGCAGCCCCAGGCGATCGGCGCGGGCGCGGATCTCCTCGGCCGCGCCATGGATGGTGGCCAGCACGGCCGACCGCATCCACATGCCATTGCGGACCTGCCGCCAGACCACGAAGCCGGGATGCTGGTCCCACTCCACGGGCAGCTCGTTGATGCGGGGCAGGGGGTGCATGATCACGCAGTCCTGCCGGATCCGGTCGCGGTACTCCCAGCGGAGGACGAACTCCGGGCTGGTGCCCGGCTCGGACCGGTTCGCGTCCCACTCCTGCTGGAGCCGGGTCATGTAGATGGCGTCGATTTCCTGGCCCACCGCGTCGAGGGCCGGGCCCACCGCCGGGTGGACGACCACCTCGATGTCGTGTCCCTCGACGTAGGGGATCAGGTCGTCCTCGGGCAGGTGCTCGGTCGAGCACACGATGTCGACCCGCTGGATCTCGAACTTTGTGAGGAGGTAGAGCAGCGACCGCGCCGCCCGGTTGCGGCCGATGTCGCCCACCAGCATGATCCGCTTGCCGTCGATGCCCCCGCGCTTGGAGAAGGAGTAGCGCAGGGTGTAGATGTCGAGCAGCGACTGGGTGACGTGCTGGTCCTTTCCGCTGCCGGCGCTGATCACCGGGATGGGGCGGTTCGACCGCGACAGCGCCCAGGCGGCGCGGGCGGCGAAGGTGCTGTCGTGGTGCCGGGCGACGATGGTGTCGAAGAAGCTCGACAGGGTCCGCACGCTGTCGTCGACCGACTCGCCCTTGGCGAAGCTCGAGGTGCGCAAGTCGCTCACGACGCGCACCGTGGCGCCGAGCTTCTCGGCGGCGGCGGCGAAGGATTCCGCCGTGCGGGTGCTGGGCTGGGCGAACAGGTTCATCACCCGCTTGCCGGCCAGGAGCTGGCGCAGGAAGTCGCGGCCTTCCACGTGGCGGTCGAGGCGACGGATGGAGGTGGCCGTGTCACAGAGCGCCTCCAGCTCGGCCTTGTCGAACTGCTGGGAGATCAGCACGTGGAAGGGCCGCCCATCGCGGAACAGCAGGCGTCGCCGCTTGGAGCGGCTGTCGAGGTGGGCGAGGAAGGTCTCGAAGTCGATGTCGGATGCCACGTCTGCTC
>RFKJ01000365.1 GCA_003694325.1 Deltaproteobacteria bacterium | reverse complement strand
GCTCCAGGGAGTCCAGGGGCGCCACGGCGTCGAAGCCGAGGTCGCGCCGCACCTCGTCCAGCGTCCAGGCGTGGCCGTGCCACAGGGGGTCGTCCGGTTCCGGCGGGACGAGGAACAGGGTGCTGGCGCCCCCCGCCTCGATGAGGGCGGCGGCACCGGGCATCTTGCACCCCGTCAGGTACAGGAAGCTGCTGTCCTGCCGGAAGGGGTGGCGGACCATCGGCAGGTTGCGGATCGGAGCGGAGTGGCTGACCACCAGCACCGGTCGGTCTCCGACCAGGGCGGACAGGCGGGCGCGACGGCGGGCGAAGGTGTCGGGGGTGAGCATGGACCCGGTCTATCGCGTGACGCCCGGGACGCGGCACGACGACCGGGCCCCGGCGGGGTGCTCAGCCCAGCTCGTCGCGTCCGACCAGCGTCTCCAGCGTGTAGCCGGCCGCCGCGATCCGCTCCGCCGCCCCCTCCTGGCGGTCGACCACCGCGATGACCTGCACCACTCGCAACCCGCTCTCCTCGACCCGCTGGATGGCCCGCAGCAGGCTGCCGCCGGTGGTCACCGTGTCCTCGACCACGCACACCGGGGCGCCCGCCGCCAGGTTGGCCCGCCCCTCGACCCACTGCTTCAGGCCGTGGCCCTTGGGTTCCTTGCGGACCATGAACCCGTCGAGGGGGCGCTGGTGCTGCCAGGCGGCGGCCAGCACCGCCCCGACGATGGGATCCGCGCCGGTCACCGGGCCCCCCACGCCCACGACCTCGGGCGCCAGCCGGTCGAGGACGAGGGCCGCGATGGTCGCCGCGCCTTCGGCATGCAGGGTGGTCAGGCGGCAGTCGATGTAGAGGTCGCTCTCCCGGCCCGAGGCCAGCACGAAGTGGCCGCGCCGCACCGACCGCTGGCGGAGGATCTCCACCAGGCGGCGGTGCAGCGCCGGTGCGTCGATCCGGCTCATGGCTGGTCCCGGGCACCGAGCCAGGCGACGAGGTCGGCGAGGACCCGTTCCTTCTCGGGCTCGTTGAACAACTCGTGGTACAGCCCTTCGTAGCGCTTGACCTCGTGGTCGGGGTGCCCCCATCGCTCCATCAGCGACACGGTGGCCCGGTGATCGCAGATCCCGTCCCCGGTGCCCACCATCGCCAGGCCGGGCAGGTCGTAGCGCCCGGCGTGGGCGTGGACCCGCTTCCGGGCCCCGAGCATCTCGGTGTACCAGCGGGGGGTGATGGTGTCGAAGACCAGGGGATCGGCTTCGTAGGCTGCCACCACCGCCTTGTCCCGGCTGATGAGGTTCACGTCCAGCTCGTTGCTCAGCGACAGCCAGGGAAGCAGGCGGCTGAGCAGCCCGGCGGCGGCCTCCTTGACCTTCGGCGGGTCGAAGGCGACCCCGAGGAGGGGGTTGGACACGGCGACGGCCACCGCGTGCTCGCGCAGCGGCCCGCCCCGCAGTCCATCGAGTACCACCAGCCCCCCCATGGAGTGGGCGACGATGAACATCTCGCCGCGGACGAACCGGGCGGCGGCCACCACGTCGTCGACGTAGTCCTGCCACCGCCGGACGTGTCCCCGCCGCCCCTCGCTGCGGCCGTGGCCCCGCAGCTCGACCAGGGTGGCCCGGTGGCCGGCGGCGTTCAGGGCGGCGGCGACGTGGTGGTAGCGATCGGCGTGCTCGGCCAGGCCGTGCACCAGCAGGACATCGCGACCGGCGGGCTCGGGAGGGGTCCACTGGAACAGCCGCAGGCGGGTGCCATCGGCGGACCGGATGCTGTGCTCGACGTGCGAACCGGGTGCCATGGGGGCTCCTGAACGTCGGGGTGGGGGTCCGTGGGCGTCACCGTGGCGGCCCGGTGACCGCGTCCGCGGGGAGCAGGGCCGTCGACAGAGGCTGGAGCCAGGCGATCACGACCAGGCAGAACAGCATGATCAGGAGGAAGGGGAGGACCGCCTTGATCACGTCGACCACCGAACGCTTGAAGACCGTGCTGGCCACGAAAAGGTTGATGCCCATCGGCGGGGTCATGTAGCCGATCTCGAGGTTGACGATGAACATGATCGCGAAGTGGACCGGGTGGAGCCCGAAGGCGGCGGCGATGGGCGCCAGCAGCGGCGCCACGATCAGGATGGCGCTGAGGATGTCCATGACGCAGCCCAGCGCCAGCAGGAACAGGTTGACCAGGACGATGAAGGTGAACCGGCTGTCGATGTGGGAGACCAGCCAGTCGGCGGCCTGCTGCGGGATCTGCTGCAGGGTCAGGAACCGGTTGAATGCGATGGCCAGCACGAGGATGAGGAACAGGCTGCCCATCATCACCGCGGACTCCACCAGCACGGCGGGCAGGCCGCGAAGCTTCAGCTCCCGGTGGATGAACAGCTCGACCACCAGGGCGTAGACGCAGGCGACCGCCGCCGCCTCGGTCACGGTGAGGCGGATCGAGAAGTCGATGCCGAAGGGTTCGAGGGTCAACAGGCCGTAGATGCCGCCCAGCACCAGCACCGGGAGCATCAGGGCGAGGATGCCGCTGCGGAGGGCCCGGCCGATGCCCCGCAGCCACCCCCCGAGGGTGAGATCGCCCCCCGGGTGGTGGGGCAGGGGCACGTGGCGGGTCCGGACCAGGGTGTAGGCCGACAGGCACGCGGCGATGAACAGCCCGGGCAGGACACCGCCGAGGAACAGCTCGCTGGGCGGGATCGGGCTGGTGGGGGTGCTGACGACGATGGCGTAGACGATCATCGGCACCGAGGGGGGGATGATGATGCCCAGGCCTCCCGCCGCGGTCAGCACGCCCATCCCGTAGGAGCTGGGGTAGCCGTCCCGGACGAGCATGGGGTACATGATCGAGCCGATGGCGATGACCGTCACCGGCGACGACCCGGAGATCGCGGCGAACACGGCACAGGCGGCGACGGAGGCCAGCCCGAGTCCCCCCGGGGTGCGGCCCATGAAGGCCCGCGCGATGTCGATGAGCCGCTCGGCGATGGAGCCGCGGGTCATCAGGTTGCCGGCGAGCACGAAGAAGGGGATGGCCAGCAACTCGTGCTTCTTGGTGGCCTCGAACATGTCGGTGACCACGGCCACCGTGTCGTAGTTGCCGATGAGGTTGGCGCTGGCGATGGCGGCCACGCCGATGGCCACGAACAGCGGCGCGCCCACCAGCACGAGCAGCACGCAGGCGATGAGGATCAGGGGGCCGTTGTCGAAGTACAGCGCCGCGCCCATTCCCAGCAGCAGGCCGGGGAACAGCCCCGCCATCACCACGTCGCGGGCGGTTCGGGTGCCCGGTGGCGTCGGCTCGGGGATGGGGGCCCGTTCGGCCGGCGCGTCGGGATCGGGCGGCGCGTCGAACCGGCCCAGGACCGCGGCCATGAGGAACCGGGCGGCGATGAAGGCGAAGGACAGGGGCAGCACGAGCTGCGCCAGCCACAGCGGGAAGTCCCCCCCGGCGGTCACCGTCGGCCAGTCGACGCCCTCGACCGGTTGGCCGGGGAGCAGGCGGATCACGGCGTTCAACGGCGGGGCCAGCCAGTTCCAGACGGACAGGCCCTCGACGCTGTCCTCGAACTCCACGCTCTCGACCACCAGCCCCCAGGAGGCCCGGCACAGGGTCCAGGCCAGCCCGGCGGCCGCCAGGGCGCTGAACCGCTTGACGAACCGCGCCGCCTTGGGGGAGAGCACCCGGTCGGTGGCGTCGACGGCGAGGTGTCCGCGGCGGCGGGTGGCGAGGCTGGCCCCGAGGAATCCCACCCAGACCATCAGGACCAGCGCCATGTTGGGCCCGTCCTTGAGGCCCACCGCGGCGAAGCTGTACTCGCGGAACAGGTAGTCGTTGAAGATGAGCCAGACCATCGCCAGCAGGGCGACGGTGAGGAAGGCCCGCTCGACGAGGGCGACCAGCCGATCCAGCAACTCCAGCAGCCGCGCTGCGAGGATGCCGAGGCCGGTGAGGGAGACGATGATCCCCAGCGCCAGGTGCCCCAGCCACCCGTCCCAGGCCGCCTGCAGGCCCGAACGGATCCCCCGCCACAGCGCGTTGGCGCGGTCATCGACTGCGTCGAACAGGGCAACGAAGGCGCGGTACACGGGGTCTGCCGGGGATGGCGTGGGCAGGTTCGGCGTCCGGGTCGGTCAGCCGCCGCGTCGCTCCGCGAGTGCGGCCTCGACCTGTTCGAGCAGCGGTCGCGCGCCTTCGACCTCGTTGGCGAACCGCATGTGGACCGCGCGGGTGACGTTGGCGAATGCCTGCCGCTCGGCGTCGGTCAGCTCGACCACCTCGACCCCCAGGTCGGGGAAGTTGGCCAGCAGGGTCTGCTCGAGGTCCCGCACCCCCTTGCGGCCGCGGATCGACTCGGCCCGGGGATCTCCCATGACGATGGTCTGCAGGTCCGGGGGCAGCGAGTCGTAGAACTTCTTGGACCAGACGACGGCGGCCGGCTGGTAGATGTGGCGGGTCAGGCTGTAGTAGTCGATGGGCTCGTACCAGCCGGCGGCCTGGGTGAACAGCGGGGTGTTGTCGAAGCCGTCCACGATGCCGGTCTGCAGCGCGGTCAGGACCTCGGAGACCGGCAGGGTGACGGCCTGGGTGCCCAGCGCCTCGTACATCTGGATGTGGACGGTGGTCTCCTGGGCCCGCATCTTGTGCTTCTGGAGGTCGGCCGGCGTGCGGACCGGGCTCCCCTTGGTCCCGAAGCTCCGCCAACCGTTCTCGGCCCAGGCCATCAGCACGAAGCCCCGGGCGGCCAGCTCGGCCTTCATCGGCTCGTACAGGATCTCGTCGAGGACGTAGTCGGCTTCGTCGTTGTTCTGGAACAGGTAGGGCAGCTCGGGGAGCTGCAGCAGGGGGATGTTGGCCCCCTGGGCGATGGCCGCGGTGGAGAAGCCGCCCCCCTGCAGCCGGCTGTTGCGCCGGACGTCGCGCACCATCTCGACCTCGCCCCCGAGCACCGATCCCAGGAACAGCTTGACCTTGACCCGGCCCCCCGACTCCGACTCGATGCGGTTCTTGATGTCGGTGAGCTGGTCGGCCCAGGGCGTGCCCTCGGGGGCGGCGGTCCCGAAGT
>RFKJ01000364.1 GCA_003694325.1 Deltaproteobacteria bacterium | reverse complement strand
GGGGCAGTTATCGTGGGGTGGCGCAGCCGGTCACCGGTCGCGGTTGACGCCGGACCGGTCGCCGCCCCACCATCGGCACCCGGAGGTGTCCCATGCACGACAACGTCCTGCTGGTACCGGTGGACCTGGCCGGGCCGACCGAGCCGGTCGTCCAGATGGCCTGCAAGCTCGCCGCCTGCTTCGACTACGCCGTCACCCTGCTCCACGTGGTCCACCTGCCCATCGGCGTGCCCCCGGCCGGGGCGCTGCCCCTGGGGCTGCTGGACACCGACACGGCGCGGGGCATGCTGGGCGAGGAGGCCGGCCAGCACCTGGAGACCCTCCACGCCGCCTTCCACGCCCGGGGGGTGCCGGTCTCGCACCTGGTCCGGCAGGGTGACCCGGCCATCACCATCGGCGAGGTGGCCGACGAGATCGGCGCCAGCCACATCGTCATGGGCACCCACGGCCGGAAGGGGCTGGAGCGGGCGCTGCTCGGCAGCGTTGCCGAGCGGGTCCTGCGCCGCTCGGGGTGCCCCCTGACCATCGTGCGGGTCCGCGACACCACCGGCTGAGTGGTCGGTCCCCGGGGCGACGGTGCCGGTCCTCCGGGGACTGCCGTGGGGCCGGCTTCGGGGGGAGGGGATCAGGCCGCCGTCAGGTCGAGCCCCAGCGCCAGGCACTCGTAGGTGGTTGCCAGGTTCCGGTGATCGTTCGGTGGCAGCGGGCATCCGGGCGTCCCTCCGGGGGTGGCCAGGCAGTACAGCTTGCCCCGCCAGGCCGCGAGACCGCCGCACCAGGCGTTTTCCCCCAGTTCCACGTGGTGCACGATCCGCAGGCCTTGGTCGTGGTAGCGCACGAGGTAGACGCTGGCGGGCTTCCGCCAATCGACGCCCTTGGCGATCGGGGTGCAGTCGTCCTCATTGTTGTGATTGTCGTTGTTGTCCTTGGGGACCGCCGGGCCCTTGACGGACACCGCGAAGTAGCCGCTGCCGAGGGGCAGGATGTCACTCACCTCGCTGCCGTTGAGGTCTACCCACGCCCGGGTCCGCCCTGACCCGACATCCAGCAGGCCGACGTGGGCACCGTTGCTTGCCCCGCGCCACGGGGTGTGGTCCCGGATGTAGTCGTCGCCGAAGGTACCGGCGAGGATGGTGTTCGCCGGCAGCTCCTGCATCCACGCACCGGTGGCGATACCCTCGGCTCCTGCCGGAAGGCCGGAATAGGAGACGAGACCGCGAGGAGCGTGGCCCGACGTCAGGTCGGCGGTGCGCACCCGCATCAGGCCGTGGCTTCCGCCGTTCTGGTACCGCGTGCAGAACACGAGGTGTTCGTCGGTGGGGGGATACCATCTCTGCCGGTGGGCGAGGGCCGACACCGAGGTGGGGACGCTGCGCCAGGCCCCGCCTCCGTCGCCGGTCGCGTACCAGAGGTGGACTGACAGGGTGTCGTGTTGGGAGGCTGCAACCAGGGCGTAGCCGCCGCCCACGCTGGCGGCCTGGAAGTAGTAGCCCTCCTTCTCGATCGCCACCTTGTCGGTGCCGTCCGGGCGCAGGATCCGGATCCCGCCCCTGGTCCGGGCCTCCTTCCGCCCGGAGGACTCGAAGACGGCGACGACCCCTGCGGAACCGGCAGCCAGTCCGACCCCGGCGGTCTCGTGTCCCTTCGATCCCCCGGGAGGGTAGAAACCGAAGAACCTCCGCTTGTTGGCGGCCTCGATCCACGACCCCTTCCTGTTTCCATCGCGGGTGGACTTCCACGTTCCCAGCGCACCCCACAGCATGTCCTCGCAGTCGACCACCAGGTCCAGCGCCTGGGTGATCCGCCTTTCGTAGAGCTGTTTCTCGTCCACCTTCGAGAAGGGTGGGATCACCTGGAAGGTCTGCAGGATCTGGAGCTGCGGGTTCGTCGGTACCGCCTGCCAGAGCACCTCTCCTCGGTCTTCGGGGGTGCCCCGGTACAACACGAGCCGCAGGTCGTCGTGAAGCTGGAGGAAGGTCGGCGAACCGGCCTGCCAAGTGTGGGTATGCCACAGGACCACGTCCGTGGGCTTGTCCTGGCCCGTCTCGACTCGGGCGACGAGGTTGCCGTCGTTTTGCAGGGTCAGGTACTTGTGCCCGGTGGGATGCCCGCCGGATCCGGAATGCCAGATGATCGACCAGTCCTTGCGTCGGACCACGACGTTTCCGTCGCCCTGGATGTAGAAGTAGCCGTTGGCCGACTCCAGCTTCTCCTCCTGGTTCAGGGTCTGTCCGTTCCTGAGAATTGCCGTCATGGGGTTCTCCGCTCGGGGTGTCCGGGCCGCGGATCGGGTCACGGGCCGGTCGAGTCGGAGTGCGGCAGAGGCTCCGCCGTCACTCGACGGACGTCCAATTGACCGGCCCCCCGCAGGAGGGCATCGGACACGCATCGGACAGCGAGGAAGGGGGCCGGCTGCGGTCGGCAGCTCCCGGCCGGTGGCCTACTCGCGGAGCTGGTCGGCGTAGAACCGGGCGAAGGCCTGGGCGATGGCGGCGCCGCCCGACAGCGGGAAGCCGCTCCAACCGCGATCGCCGGGCCGCTTGTAGTACAGGCCGCGGGAGAACCAGCCGGTCTTGACCCGAAGCGCCGCCAGCTCGGCCGTGTCGACGACCAGGCCGGCCTCGGTGCCGGACGCCAGCTCGCGCAGGGTGGCGCGGACCTGGTCGGGGGTGGCCGCCGGGTCGGCCAGCATTGCCCGGACGGCGTCGAGGGGAGGGCCGTCGGCGAGCTGGTAGGTGGTTCGCACGTGGGTGCGACCCGCACCGGAGATCGCCCTCGATGGCAGCCAGACGAAGCAGTCGGGAAGGCCGACGACGAAGCCCACGGTCACTCCGGCGGGCGTGACCCGGGTGGACTTCTCGCACAGGACGTAGTCGGTGTCCGGAGTCAAGGGCATGGGGCGGCCTGGCTGGCGGTGGAGGGGGCGGTGATCCGATCAGCTCCGGGCCCGGCGGAGGGCGTCCACGACCGTGTCCGGGGTGATGACCTCGGGCAGCGGGATCGGTCGCTGTTCGGGGTCCGCCGGGATGACGAGGTAGAAGGGTACTCCGGCCTTGCCGTAGCGTTGCAACCACCGGGTGATGGTCTCGTCCCGGGTGGTCCAGTCCGCCTTGAGCGGGACCACGCCGTACTCGGCCATTGCGGAGCGGACCTTTTCGGTCTCCAGGACGTTCTTCTCGTTGACCTTGCAGGTCAGGCACCAGTCGGCGGTGAAGTCGATGAACATCGGGGTGCCGCGAAGTGCCTCGACCTGCTCCTCGCTGAACGGTTGCCAGGGGATCCCGTCGCTGAAGTCGAGGCCCCCGTCGCGCTCGATGTCGGCGGCGGCCATGACCGGCGTGTCGCATTCCTCGGGCACGGCCAGGGTGGTCTTGAGGACCTTGCGGCCGGTGAAGGCGGCGATGGCGACGGCCACGGCCAGGGCGAGGGCCTGGCGACGGCCGCTGGCGGTGACTCCGCCGAAGCGGCCGAAGATCCAGGCGCCGAGGGCGACGGCAGCGAGGAAGATCAGGAACCCGGTGCCCCCCTCGCGGCCGGTCTGGCCGGCCACCACGTCGGCGAGCCAGATGGTGGTGGCGACGAGCGTGAATCCCAGGAACTGCTTGGCGGTGTCCATCCACGCCCCGGGGCGGGGCATGAGCCGGAACAGGGCGGGGACGAAGGCGATGACCAGGAAGGGGAAGGCCAACCCCAGCCCGGCCACGAGGAAGAACAGGATGATGCCCCAGGCCGGCAGGGTGAACGCAAACCCCATCCCGGTCCCCAGGAAGGGCGCAGAGCACGGAGTGGCCAGCAGGGTCGCGAAGGCGCCGGTCAGGAAGTAGCCGAGCACCCCCTCCCGGTCGGATGCCTCCGACATCTTCGTCGCCCCGAACACCGGGATCTCGAAGACGCCGAACAGGTTGAGGGCAAACACGAAGACGATGGTGCCCAGGGCGATGACGTAGCCGGGGTACTGGAACTGGAAACCCCAGCCGACGCTCAGGTCGAAGCTCTGCTTGAGCAGGACGACGACCAGCGCCAGGGCCAGGAAGCTGACCAGGATGCCGCCGGTGTAGGCCAGGCCGGCGATCCTCCGATCGCGGGCGCGGATGTCGGCCTGCTCGACGAGGCTGTACAGCTTGAGGGTCAGCACCGGCAGGACGCAGGGCATGACGTTGAGCAGCACCCCGCCCAGGAAGGCGAGCCCGAGCATCGCCAGCAGGCTGCGGTCGTCGGGCGTGGGAGGCGGCGTCGCCCCGTCGGCAGCGGGCGGGCCCGGGTCGCCGGCG
>RFKJ01000363.1 GCA_003694325.1 Deltaproteobacteria bacterium | reverse complement strand
GCCCTGCACGACATCACCGGCAGCAACCGCCACACGGTCGGCGTGCGGCAGGCGTGGCGGGCCCTCACCGGCGGTTCCAAGCGCGAGCTGCTCGCTCCCCACGTCGAGATCGGCGCCGACCACCCGACGATGGGCATCGGGATCTGGTCGGCGACCGAGCCGCTGTAGCTACCGTTTCAGCCACCCGTCGAAGGCGTCCAGCGGCACCCGCTGGACGTCGTAGATGGCGGCGATCAGGTCGTCGTGTTCCCCGGCGCGGTTGGGATTGTAGAACTCCCAGACCACGCTGCCGTCGGGGGTCACCTCGAAGGCCCGGCCCCCCTCCGTCTCCACGATGAGCACGTTGCCGTTGTCGAGCAGGTGCTGCACGCCGGCCGACTGGGTCCAGAAGGGTTCGGCGTCGCTGCCGGCAAACGACCAGGTCTTCTGCCAGGTGACCGGATCGTAGATCTCCACGGCGCTCCGCTGGTGGACCCACGAGTCGTGGTTGTCGAACAGCAGGATCCGGCCGTCGGGAGTGGGCTCGGCATCGTGCTGCTTGTGGAAGCCGCCGGCTTTGGACCAGACGACGGTGTTGGTCGCCGGGTCGACGATGACCAGCATGTTGGCGTCGCGCAGGCTGACCAGCACCATCCCGGGCTCGACGCCGGGGAGCTTGTCGGCCAGGGCCGGGTTGACGGTGGCCACGCTGTTGGCGTGGAAGATGTCCTTGGTGGTGCTGCCGGACTTGCGCCAGGTGGCTTCGGCCTCGGGGTTCTTCTGCACCGCATCCAGCAGCGACAGCTCCCGCAGGGTGTTGCCGTCGGCATCCAGCTCGGCGAGGTAGTCGACGAGGACGGGGTCGGGGCTGACCTCGGGGTGCTCCTCCCAGTGGCGGGTCAGGGTGAGGATCCGACCGTCGGGCTGCACCTCGAACAGGTGGTGGGCCATGTTGGCCCGCTTCCAGACGAGCCGGCTGTCGGCGGTCAGCTTGACCAGCCCCTGGCCCCCGTAGAGCACCAGGATGCTGCCGTCGTCGTAGACGTGGACCTGGCGCCAGAAGGAGCGGATCCAGCCCTTCTTGATCTCGGGGTTGTCCGGCCAGGAGTCGAGCTTGTAGGACCAGGTGTGCAGCACCTTGCCCTGCATGTCCATGACCGTGGCGACCTGGTCGTGGCCGGACAGGAACAGGTTGAGGCCCGGCTGCGCCCGGGCCTCGTCGTACCGGGTGACGCCGACCAGGTCGGGGGCCGTCTGGTAGCCGTCGACGTAGCCGAGGGCCGCAAGCTGGGCGGCGGTGGCGGGGTCGACCGTCTGCCCCCCCTCGGTCGGGACGCGCAGCTTCTTCCACGACGGCCCCGAGCCATCCGGGGCGTCATCCTGGGCGAGGGCGGGGCCGGTCGCGGCGAGGACCACGGCAAGGGCGAGCGGCAGGTGCTTCATGGGAGGCTCCAGCAGGTGGAGTGGCAACAGGGGACGCAGCGGATCATGAACGACTCAGCTCGGCCCGCCGTCGGGCAGGACCGGGCGCAGCGGCTGTCCGCTGTCGGCGTCGACCGGGTACTGGGCCCCGGCCTCGTCGAGCAGCTCGACCATCCGGGTGCCGAGGCGGTGGACGAGGTCGGGCCGATCCGCGGCGAGGTTCCTGGATTCGCTGATGTCGGAGGCCAGGTCGAACAGCTCCCAGCGGTCGTGCTCGTAGTCGTAGATCAGCTTCCAGTCGCCCTGGCGCAGCCACGACCAGGCCGGGTTGCGACGCCAGTGGGGGAAGTGCATCACCATCTCCTGGGGGCGGTGATGGCCGGGTTCGCCGCGCAGGTAGGGCGCGAGGTCGACCCCGTCCGGAGAGTCGACCCCCTGCACGCCGGCGACCCCGAGGATCGTCGGGAACAGGTCGTGGATGCCGACGATGTCGCGGACCACCGACCCGGGTGGGATGGGCAGCGCCTGCTGGAACGGGGCCCGGTCGTCGGGGTGGGCCCAGCCGATCACCATGGGCACCCGGGTGCCGCCCTCGTAGCGCATGCTCTTCTTGCCGCGCAGCGGGGCGCAGTTCGACACGCGGGGCCGCTTGTTCCAGTTGGGCAGGGGCGAGTCGCTGCCGTTGTCGGACAGGAAGAACACCAGGGTGTCGCGGGCCACACCCAGCTCCTCGAGGAGGGCCAGGATCCGGCCGAAGTTGGCGTCCATGCCCTCGACCTGGGTGGCGAAGGCGGCTTCCTCCGCCGGCAGATCCGCGTAGTGGGAGAGGTACTTGGGGTCGGCGTCCCGTGGGGAGTGGACCGCGTACTCCGACATGTAGAGGAAGAAGGGAGCGCCCTCGTCGACGGCCGCCCGGAGGGCGTCGGCGGTGGCATCGGTGAGCACGTCGGTGAGGTAGGCGTCGGTGCCATGCCATCGGTCCAGGCCGGGGACGTGGAACAGGTCGCGGCCGAAGCCGGCCGAGGCGTAGTACGACCCCGGCATCCCGATGCCGCTGCCGGCGATGTTGACGTCGAACCCGAGGTTCTCGGGGCGGGCGCCGAAGGTGCCCTGGGGCCCGAGGTGCCCCTTGCCGACGTGGATCGTGGTGTAGCCGGCCTGTTGCAGCAGCCGGGGAAGGACCACGTCGTGCTCGTCGAGTCCCTCCCAGCGCCACCGCGGTGGGAGGGCGTGCTGGTCCTTGCGGATGTCGTCGGGGGCCTGGTTCAGCGAGGGCGGGGTCCACAGGGTGATGTGATGCCGGGCCGAGATCTGGCCGGTGAGCAGGCTGGCCCGGGCCGGCGAGCACACCGGCATCGCGTAGGTGTCGGTGAACTTGACGCCCTGGTCGGCGAAGGCCTCCAGGGATGGCGTCCGGTAGCGGTCGTTGAGGTCGGTGCGCAGCTCGGTGCCGTCCTCGTCCAGCCAGAAGGGCTCCGAGGTGTCGGCGAAGCCCATGTCGTCGACCAGGAAGACCACGACGTTGGGCCGATCGGGTCCCACCCGGATCTCCACGCTGGCGGTCGCGGTGCCGTGGTCGCCCCTGGCGGTGAGGGTCCAGGTGCCGGAGGCCGTCGGGACCAGTTCGAGGCTGCCGCTTGCCTGCCGGGACTTCCGGGTGCGCCCCTCGCCCTCGATGGTGATCCTCCCGGCCCCGCGGACATCCCAGGACAGGCTGGTCGCCTCGCCGGGGCGCAGGTCGCGGTCGGCGACGGTGAAGCGGCGGATCAGGGGGGGCTGGGGATGGTCCACCCGCACGAGCTGCAGGCCGTTGATCGCCCCGCGCTGGGTCTCGGCGTCGACCTGCAGCGTCACGGTCCGGCTGTGGAGGTCGCGGAACGCGACGACGTTGGAGGGCGCGAGCCGATCGGAGGCGACCACGAACCGTCCGTCGAAGCGCCCGTGATCCCAGGCCCGACCCCGAAGCCGGCGACCGTCGTCGAGGGTCAGGATCACGTCCTGGGCCCGGTCGGTGGTGGGGCCGTCGACGTAGACGAGGAGGTCGTAGCCCACCGACACGAAGTCGTCGCGGAGGCCGTCGATGACCAGCCCGCCCGTATCGTCGGGGCTCACGAAGTCGCCGCTGATATCGAAGGACAGCCACGACCGCATGAGGACCTGGTCGGGGGAGGTCGGAGGGGGCGCCTGCCGGTCGGCGTACACCCCGGCGCTGCGCAGGGTGCTGGACAGGGTGGCGGCCGGCGCTCCGGCGTCGTCCCGGAGGGTGGCGGTGAACCGCGCCTGGCGGGCATCCAGCTCCCACCCAGGCAGGGCGACGTCGTTCCACCCGGCGGCCGGCACCAGGCCGGCGACATCGGTGGGTTCGAGCGCCGGCTGGTCCTGGGCCCGGAGGGCGACCCCGATGGTGGCGGCTGCCGCGGACGGGACCAGGGCGGCCAGGAACACGGCGGCCACGATGAACAGCGCGACAGGCATGCAGCGGATCGTCGGGGGAAAAGAAGAAGTCGCCCAGTCCCAGCGGCACGGCGTTGCCGCCCAGCGTCTGCTTTTTCCGTTCCG
>RFKJ01000362.1 GCA_003694325.1 Deltaproteobacteria bacterium | reverse complement strand
GCCCTGCACGACCCGGGACGGCGGCGACGGCCGGCGGGTAACTGCGCCGGCTCCGCGACACCAACCGCGGGCGGGCGCCGGCTCGGTGAAGATCCCGTGACCCTGCGGGGCGCCGCCCCCGACCGAACCGGGCGGACATTCAGCCGCCATCGGTGAATTCGACGGTCGCGCTCTCTTGACAGCGGAGGGGCGGCGTGCCATACAGCCGCCTCCCTCCCGACGGCTGCGGGCGTCCGCTCGTCGCCTTCCCGGGACCCCTCTCCCGGCGTACCCCCGGGTGCGTCCCATCCTCCTCGCCCACGAGGCGAGATGCCTCGCCCCCGAGGCGACATCCCGGACCCGCAGACGTTAGCCGTGGCGTCCCGGGCACCCCGTGCTGATGAACGCGCCGCCCATGGCGGCCCTCTCCCGAGGAAGAACATGCTGACAACCGCGCTCCTGGGCCTGGCTCTCGCGGTCGGCGGCCGCGCGGCCCACGCCGAGGGCTTCCAGGTCAAGACCATGCGGGATCCGCTGCCGTCCCGTGAGTACGAGCGAGGGCTCGTGATCGGCAAGGGATGGGCCGAGTGGGGCTTCGGCGCCGACGTCAAGCTGGCCGACGGCTACTGGGACGCCGACGGCAACGCCGTGGACTTCGACAACGCGCGCTTCCTCTACACCACCGAGCGCCTGCACGTCCGCTACGGCATCTCCCGGCGGGCCGAGGTCCACGCCACGGTGCCCTTCCACTACGAAAAGCTCACCAACGACGCGACGGGGGCCGACCTCTCCCAGTTCGCGCTCGGGGACCCGGTCTTCGGCTGGAAGGTCGAGGCATTCCGGTCCATGGCCCCGGTGACCAGCCTCATCGTCTACACCTGGTACAAGGCGCCCGCCGGCCAGGAGTCGCCGGGCAACTACATCGGCGGCCCCAACACCTTCACCAGCTTCGTGAACACCACGGGCACGCCGGACCTGGCCATCGGCGTGGCCGGCAAGCGGCAGCTCGGTCCCCTGGCCCTGACGGTGGACCTCGGGTACGTGCGGCGGTTCAGCGGCACCGTCATGTGGGCCGTCGAGACGACCTACAACCAGTTCAACGGCCGGGTGAAGCCCGGCGACGTCACCAGCGGCGACGCCGACCTGATGCTGCAGCTCGGGCCGGTGGCCCTCCACGGCGGCGCCCGGCTGCAGCTCCGGCAGGTGACGAAGGTCGGCACCACCAGCGACGGCTGGTTCCCCGGCCGGAACCTCAAGCCGCTGGAGGGCAGCGACGGCTGGAGCCTCGACGTCCCCGTCGGCGCCATCGTCAACATCACGCGGGGGGTCGACGTCGACCTCGCCGTCAACGTGCCGGTGCGGGGGGAGGACCTGATGTTCTTCCCCATCGAGGACCTGCACCCGACCCGCGGCTTCACCTACAGCGGCACCCTCGAGCTCCGCTACTGATCTCCCCAGGCTGACGAAGATGCGCTCGCTCCTCCGCTCCCTCTCCCGCAGCTTGCTCCGCCCCGCGCCGTCGTCCCGTCGCCCGCGGGCCCGGGCGGCCATCGGGCGCCTCCTGGGCGTCGGGCTGGCCGTGACGGCCCTCGACGCGTCCCAGCCGGCGCAGGCCAAGTTCGCCCAGCTCTACAACCACCCCGACCTCGAGTGGTACTCCATCGAGACCGAGCACTTCGTCGTGCACTACCCGGTGTCGCGGAAGTCCGCCGAGGAGGGCAACGACCACTACCTGACAGGCGAGTGGTCGGCGCGCAAGATCGCCAAGGTGTCCGAGGACATGTGGGCGCCGATGTGCGAGCAGTTCAACTACTTCCTCAAGGAGCAGATCCACGTCGTGCTGCTCAACCAGCCCGACGGGCTGGAGGGCTTCACGGTCCCCAACTTCGACTGGATCGAGATCTCGGCCAACCCGGGCAAGAGCTTCGCCCGGTCCCGCGGGCGCATGGAGTGGTTCAGCGACGTCATGGTCCACGAGTTCGCCCACGTGGTCTCCCTCAAGGCCAACGGACCGTTCTCCGAGGCGATGCTCGGCGTGTCGGTGGGCGGGCTGTACCAGGACGGCATCAACGACGTCGACACCGGCGTCGAGCTGTTCATCGGCGATGGCGACAGCGTGTTCTGGACCGAGGGCGGCGCGGAGTACTGGTCCGACAACGCCGGCTGGAACTGGTGGACGGCCAGCCGCGACCAGAACATCCGGATGACGGTGCTGGAAGGCCGGCTGCTGACCTACGACGAGTGGCACACCCGCTCCGGCAAGCGGGGGCCGGGTCGATGGAACGACCACGAGCGCTACTACCAGCAGGGCTACAGCTTCGGGCAGTACCTCCGGCAGCGGTTCGGCGACGACACCTATGCCCGGTTCGCCCTGGAGTACGGCAAGGCCTGGCGGCCCCAGTGGGAGACCGTCATCGAGAGCGTGCTGGGGGTGGACGCCGAGACCCTGTACAACGACTGGGTCGCCTACGTCACCGACCGCTACACGAAGCAGGCGGAGCGCATCAAGGCCCGGGGCCTGGTCGAGGGGCTGGAGCTGGCCGACCTGAAGTGGACCGACTGGCAGGTGGACGACATCGAGGCCCGCGACAAGTGGCTCACCCAGGCCGACGACAAGGGGCACCGCAAGGGGCGCAAGCGGGCCGACTACCTGACCGAGGTCAAGAAGGAGAAGACCGGCACCTACCAGTGGGAGCCGCGGGTCAGCCCGGATGGCCGGTACTGGAGCAGCGTCAACTACGGCACGATCATGGTGTCCCGCCTCGACGAGGACATGCTGCCCCAGCTCACCGGGGTGCCGGCCAGCGACAGCGAGCGGATCGAGCGCTTCCAGCGGATGAGCGTCGGCGTGCCGGCAAGCTGGGAGCACGGCTACGACTTCTTCCCCAACCGCGACGCCATGGTGATCACCGGGCACGAGAACGGGTTCCGGTCGCCGATCTGGCGGTTGACCGGGGGCAAGCCGGAGATCGACGGCTATGACTGGGACGAGCTGCAGATCGTCGACCTGTCGGCGCTGACCCGGGAGCGGAAGGAGGGCAACCGTCGGGTCAAGGATCGCAACCGGAAGTGGCCCAACCGGGGATTGATCGATCCCGACGCGGTGACGCGGATCCCCAACACCCTGCGGGGCAGCAACCCGGCCATCAGCCCCGACGGCAAGCAGGTCGCCTACCTGGAGTACACCGACGGCACGCTCAACGTCGTGGTCATCGACATCGACGGCAACAACAAGCGGCACATCACCGACTGGAAGGACGGCACCTGGTTCCAGGGCGTGGACTGGAGCCCCGACGGGACGAAGCTGGTCGTCAGCATGTTCCGGCAGTACCAGCAGAACCTCTACATCATCGACCTCGCCACCGGCGAGATGAAGCCGATCATGTGGGACTCCTGGGAGGAGGCCGACCCCCTCTGGGCCGACGACGGCAAGATCTACTTCTGTGCCGACGTCGACGGGGTCTGGAACATCTTCTCCTACGACACCGAGAGCGAGGAGATCCTCCAGCTCACCAACGTCATCGGCGGCGCCATCACGCCGCAGATCACGCCGGAGGGCAACCTCGTCTACAACTACTACTCGGCCCACGGCTGGAAGATCTACGGCCTGGCCAAGGACGAGTTCTTCAACCGGCCGGCCAACCACTACTTCGAGACCGACTACGACGAAGCCGCGGTGCAGGCCTCGCTGGAGATGGTGGAGGACCTGTCCGCCTACGAGGCCAGCACCAGTCGGTACAAGTGGACGAAGTCCCTGATGGCGCCCTACCTGGTGCCGATCGTCCGGATCGACAACGACACCCGGACCAACTGGGGGCTGTCCGCCGGCTTCCAGTTCCTCATCCAGGACTACGTCGAGCACCACGGGGCCTTCCTCTACACCTCCCTGGGTGAGGACCTGCTGCTCTACGGCCAGTACTTCTTCCAGGGCTGGTACCCCAACTTCATGCTGACGGCCCTGCACTACCAGGGCAAGTACAACCAGGGCTTCCTGCTGGACGACGACGAGGACGTCACCACGACCGAGGACCAGACCATCTGGGAGTTCCGCCGTTCGCAGACCCAGCAGTTCGTCGCCCTGGCGATGCAGTACCCCTGGACCTCGCGGTTCGACACCTTCGCCTACGTCCAGGGGTTGCAGTTCAGCCTCAAGGGCACCGACGACCAGCGGTTCGTGCCGTACCTGCAGACCCTGCGGGCGGGCGTGACCTTCTCCTTCGCCAACGCTGGCGGCTGGACCAACGCCAACTACTACCGCGGGCGCAACATCGACCTGGACCTGTCCCACAACTGGGCGGACATCGTCTACGAGCCCTTCGGCGGCGCCTTCGTCGATGACGGGCAGCTCCTGGACAAGTACCAGTACAACGAGGTCGAGCTGCGGTACACCGAGTTCATCAAGGTGCCGGGCTGGGGCAAGCTGCTCAAGAAGGCCCGGGAGCACGACCACGCCATCCAGATCGACACCCGGCTGGGCTTCATCGACCGCAACGTCGACGCCAACAACGAGTTCCGCGCCGGCGGCCAGCACCCGTTCTACTGGGGCTACGGCGACCTGCGGCCCAACACCCTGTTCGCCGGCTACCCCCCCTACTCGCTGTCCGGCGAGACCATGGGGATCCTCAACCTCAGCTACCGGTTCCCGCTGCAGGCCTGGTTCCGCAAGCAGGTCGGGCCGCTGTTCCTGCACGGCCTGTACATGCAGGTCGGGGGCACGGCGGGCAACCTGTGGTCGTTCCGGCCGCCGGAGGACCCCGACCTGTTCTACCGCAACCGCTACGGCGAGCGGATCGCCTACAACGACGACGACATCAAGCGGGAGATCCCCTTCGTCGACACGGCGTACAAGAACGGCAACGCCATGCTCTACGACGCCATGGCCGAGTTCCGGCTCAGCGGGACGATGTTCCACACCAGCTCCTGGGACAGCTTCCTGCGCCTGGCCTACGGCTTCAACGAGGTGCGCGGCTACGGCGACGTCAATGGCGACGACATCTATGACACGAGCGACAACGCCTTCGGAGACGAGCTCTCCAACGAGACGGAGAAGCCCGGCCTGCGGGTCTACATCGGTCTCGGTACCGGCTGGTAGGTGACACCCATGAACCACGCACCCTCCTCCCCCGCTGCCTTCCTGCGGGTCTTGTTGCCGGCCATCGCGCTGTCGGCCTGCGGCATCCCCGGGACCGAGTCGGACGTCAAGCTCCCCGGCGTCGGCCTGAACCCCGACGAGGTCGGGGCCGACCCCGAGGAGAGCGGCGGCCTCATCGAGTACGACTGGGTCGAGTTCGCCGGCGGCCAGCTCTCCCTGGCCTCCATCGGCCTGCTGGCCTTCGACGAGGCCGGGCCCAAGATGGTGGACTTCAAGCCGCCGTACGCCATCGTCAACGGCACCGGCTTCGTGTTCGACACGGCCATGCCCCGGCCCGATGCGCAGTTCGGCAGCTTTGCCGCGCCGCCGGACACGGTGGGGACCTGCCAGACGGTGTTCGAGCCGCAGGCCTACCTCAGCAACGTGTCGGACCTCGGCAACGCGGTGTCCCTGTTCACCGAGGACGGATCCAAGGGATTCCGCATCGGGCGCCGCCCCTACGTCTACCCACCCGACATCCAGTACGTGTTCCCCTACTACAGCGAGATCGCGAGCTGGCGCAGCCAGACCTGGACCCACAAGGTGCCCGGCGAGGGGGAGAGCCTGGCGGACATGGTGGACGACGCGCTCGCCAGGCCCAACTTCCCGTTCGGCGAGACGGTCTACCTGG
>RFKJ01000361.1 GCA_003694325.1 Deltaproteobacteria bacterium | reverse complement strand
TCCGCGGCCAGTTCGAGGACCGGGCGCTGGGCCGGGTCCCCGGCGATCCAGGCCGGGCCATGACCCGGGAGATCCAGCGCCTGGCCGGAGCGATGAAGGCCCGCACCTGGTTGCTGGGTACCGCCGGCGCGCTCATGCCCTTCGTCGGGCTGTTCGGCACGGTCATCGGGGTGATGGCCAGCTTCCGGGCCATCGGCGAGTCGGGGCAGGGCGGCTTCGCCATCGTCAGCGTCGGGATCTCCCAGGCCCTCATCGCCACCGCCGTGGGTATCGCCGTGGCGCTGGAGGGGGTGGTGCTGTTCAACGTGCTCCAGAACGTCGCCGTCCGGCTGGGGCGGGAGCTGACCATGCTGGTCGACGAGCTGGGCGAACTGGTCGACTTCGAGAGGAGGTCCCGTGCAGGGAGTCCCCAGCAGTGACGGGCACGGCGATCCCTTCGCCGAGGATGGCGCCTTCTTCGCCGAGATCAACATCACGCCGTTGACCGACGTCTTCCTCGTGCTCCTCATCATCCTGATGGTGGTGTCATCGTCGGTGATCGAGGACGAGAAGCAGGCCGCCTACGAAAAGGGCCTGCTGGCCGAGCGGGCCCTGCAGGTCATGACCCCGGAGGACGCCGGATCGGAGGCCCTGGTGCCCGAGGACGTCGTGATCTCGGTGTTGCCGGATCGAACGGTGTTCGTCGAGAACGAGGAGGTCCCGCTGGCGAGCCTCGACAGCCGGCTGGCCGAGCTGGGATCGAGCACCCCGCGCCCCCGGATCGTCCTCCGGGGCGACCAGTCTGCCTCCTACGACGTGATCATGGACATCCTGGCGCGGTGCAGCCGGGCCGGGCTCACCAACATCGCCCTGGCCAGTCGGGACTGAGCGTCGCGGCTCCCCGGCGTACCGGGCGTCCGGTTCCCCATCACGACGGTGGGGCGGCGGACCATCTCGGGGCGCGCTACCCTGCACCCGACCCGGATCCGCCGCCGATCCCTGCCCGACCCCTCGCTCTCGGCTCGTGAGGAACCCATGAAGCTTCGCCCGGTATTGTCCTCCGCAGCGGTCCTCCTGGCCGCCCCCCTGGCTGCCCGGGCGGGCGTCAGCGACACCTACGGCGACATCATCTTCCGGCTGGTGGTGGTGCAGCACCGCACCTGCGGCGAGGTCGCCGGGACCATCGAGTCCATCGACGACGCGTGGAGCTGTCCCCTGTCCCTGGTCCAGCGGCGGTTGACCGGGTTGGAGGCGTGCGTCGCGGCGCTGGACGATCGGTGCGTGTCGGTGTCGACGACCTGCGACCGCACCCACCCGGGGTGCCTGTGGTCGGGGGAGGTGTCGCTGTCCGGGGCCAACGCCGTCCTGCGCGGGGAGGGCGCCGGCGACCAGGCCAGCCGCTACGGGCTGTGGGGAGCCGGGGACTTCGACGGAGACGGGGTCGACGACGTGGCCATGGGCGCGGCCTACAACGACGAGGCCGGGACCGACGCCGGCGCGGCCTACGTCGTGTTCGGACCGGTGAGCGGCCGGGTCGAGCTGGCCGACGCCGACGTCAAGTTCCTGGGGGAGGCGGCCGGCGACCTGGCGGGGCAGAACGTGCGGGGCATGGGGGACGTCGACGGGGACGGCTACGCCGACCTCGCGATCCTGGCCCGCCTCGAGGACACGGCGGGGACCCACGCCGGCGCCCTCTACCTCGTCCATGGGCCGGCGACCGGCACGGTGAGCCTGTCGACCGCCGACGCCAAGTGGCTCGGCGAGGCGGCGGAGGACGCCCTGTCCGACCTCGCCCCGCTGGGCGACACCGACGGCGATGGCGTGGCCGACGTCATCGTCAGCTCCCAGGGCAGCGACATGGCCTACACCGAGGCCGGCGCGGCCTGGGTGCTGTCCGGCGACTCGGTGGGGACCGCCTCGCTGACGACGGCGCGGGCGGTGCTGCGGGGCGAGGACGTGCGCAGCCAGGCGGGCTCGTCGGTGGGGGCCGCTGGCGACGTCGACGGCGACGGGCTGCCCGACATCGCGGTGGGCGCCCGGTTCACGGAGGTCTCCGGCATGACCCAGGCCGGTGCCGGCTACCTCGTCCTGGGCACCGTCAGCGGTGAGCTGAGCCTGGCCGATGCCTACGCCGCCTACCTCGGGGAGTCGGCCGGTGATCGGCTGGGCGCGGGACTCTCGGCCACCGGGATCGGCGACATCGACGCCGATGGCTACGACGACGTGGCCTTCGGGGCCTACCTCAACGACCGGGGAGGCACCGACGCCGGCACCCTCTACGTGATGCTCGGCCCGATCACGGCCGGCCGCCAGGACGTCGGCACCGCGGCCGACCACATCATCACCGGCGCCCAGCCGGGGGACCACAACGGCTACGCGGTCATCTCGCCGGGTGACGTCGACGGGGACGGCCGCAGCGACGTCCTGATCAGTGCCCATGGCAGCGACCTGGGCGGGACCAATGCCGGGGGGGCCTGGCTGGCCCTGGGGCCCCTGTCCGGCGTGTCGACCATGGACGACGCCCAGGCCGTGTTCGTGGGCGAGGCCGATCACGACGAGACCGGTCACCACACCGTCTGTCCGGCCGGCGACGTCAACGACGACGGCTACCCGGACATGCTCATCGGGTCGTGGCACCACGACGTCGAGCGCATGGGCCGGGTCCTCGAGGATGCCGGGCAGGCCTACCTGTTGTTCGGGGGCGGCCTGTAGCGCGCCGCCGCGAAGCCCGGGTGCGACCCCCGGGCACGGGGTGCCGCGAAGGCGAATGGCTTAGGATCCGTTCATGACTCATCCCATCGACCAGCACGATCTCCCCGGCATCGGTCCAGGACGGCGCAAGCGCCTCGCCGAGGCCGGGATCCTCACCCTCGAAGACCTCGTGGCGGCCGGCGTGGACCGGGTGGGCGCCTTGCCGCACATCCCCCCGGCGGTGGCCGCCCGGGCCATCGACGCGGCTCGGGTCATCGTCGATGCCCCGCCCGCCGAAGGGCCGGCTTCCGCGGAGGAGCCGGCTTCCGCGGAGGAGCCGGCTTCCGCGGAGGAGCCGGCTTCCGCGG
>RFKJ01000360.1 GCA_003694325.1 Deltaproteobacteria bacterium | reverse complement strand
TTCAAGCTCTGGCGCTCCCGCCGGGTGGAGGGCAGCGGCGCCCCGGGCGAGGTCATCGACACAGACAACCGCCTGGTGATCGCCTGCGGCGAGGGCGCCGTGGAGCTGCTGGAGGCCCAGCTCCCGGGGAAGCGGCGACAGGCCGGACGCGACCTGGTCAACGGCGCCCGCATCGAGGTCGGGGAGCGCTTCGACGACCCCGCCTGACCGGCCCGAACAACGTTCGACGCCGGGAGCCTGCCGGCCGGTCGCCGTGCCGGCCGATCAGCCTCCCGGCTCCAGGCGGGCACAGACGACGCCATCGACATCGGCCAGTTCCTCCCGGGCTCCGTCCAGGGCGCCGGTCTCGGCCGCCGCCCCCACCGCCACGCAGACGGTCACCGCGTCGGCACCGGTCGGTGCGAAGGCCCCCGGCAGCCGGACCGCGTTGCCGCAGTCGACCGGCCCGTCCACCGGGAGGGGGGCGTAGCGCCGGCCGCCCTGGAAGACCCGGGCATCCCAGGACCGCCGCCCGGCGGGACAGGTCAACCGGACGACGAACCGGTCCCCATCCTGGAACCGCGCGGCGTCCGCCCGCACCCGCCCCTGGCGCTCGCGATCCAGGCGCAGCGACAGCTCGCCTCCCTTCCATGTCGTCGACGATGCCGGCCACAGCAGCCTACCATCGTTTGACAGCCCCGGCTCCCGTAGCGGGATGACGGCCAGCGCCACCGCGGCGGCCAGCAGGACCGACACCGCCACCCCCACCGGCCGGCGCCGCAGCGGGATCACTGTGCCCTCCCCGTGCGGTTCGGGAAGGGGCGCACCGGAGTCCGGCGGGAGCGGACCGTCCCCGACCAGGCCGGGGAGCGGGGGGATGGGGCGATCGTCCGCCTCGATGCCGGCCAGGCGAGCCCGCAGGGCCGGGTCCGCGGACAACGCCGTCTCCACCCGGCGTCGCCGCTCCGGCTCCAGATCGCCGGCGACGTAGCGCTCCAGGTCCAGCCACGACACGGTCACGACAGCTCCCGGGCGAGGCGCCGGATCCGCGCGACGTGCTTGACCACCGTCCGCCGGCTGGTCCCGATCATCGCCGCGACCTCGCCCTGGTCGATGCCGTCGACGAAGTGCAGGGCGAACACCTCGCCTCCCCGCTCGTCGAGCCGATCGACCAGCCGGGCGACCATCTCCATGCTCAGCAGCCGGTCGTCGATCCGCGGCGGCTCCCGCCACAGCAGCCCCTCGCCGTGGCGGTCGAGGAGTTCCCGGCGCCGGCGCCGATCGCGGATCCGGTTGAGGCACCGGTGGGTGGCCGCCCGGTACAGGTAGGGCAGGTCGACGTCGGTGCGGCCGCGGCGGATCAGGTCGACGAAGAGCTGCTGCACGATGTCCTCCGCGTCCGCCCGGTTGCCGAGCATCCGCTCGCACTTGCGCAACAGCGCCGGTGCGTTCCGGGTGTAGAGCTGCTGGGGGTCCACGCGGGGCCGGGGGCGAGGGGATCGGCGTCAGTCACAGGTGCCATGGGCCGGGCCGATGGTGACACAGCGACCGCCCAGCTCGACCCAGGGGCAGTCGGCGTCGGAGGCGCAGGGTCGCCCGTCGGGATCGCAGATCCGGATCTGCCCGTCGCCCTCGCAGGAGCCCTCGGCGCAGTCTCGGTCCGCCAGGCAGGACTCGCCCACCGCCCGGTCCCCACCGGGGGCGTCGCAGACGAAGGGCATCACCTCGGCGGGCGCCGTCCCCTCGCCGAACTGGTGGCGGCGACACTCGCGCGTCTCGGGGCAGTCGGCGTTCGAGCAGCACTCGCTGCACTGCCCCTGGCAGCAGGTGCCCGATTCACACTCTCCGTCGCTGGCACACGCCTCCCCCAGCAGCCGCGTGGATGGCGGCCTGCACTCTCTCCAGCCGAACAGGTCGTCCCCCCACGTCACGCCACAGACCTCGTCGGCGCCACAGTCCGCATCGGCGTCGCACTCGCTGCAGATCCCCACGGTCAGGCCGGGATCGGCCGACGACACCACCGGCACCTCGGCACAGGTCGCGTCGTGGCAGGGGACCGAGTCGTCGCACTGCTCGCCAAGCGGTGCCTCGACGTCGAGCGGGGGGTCGGGACACTCCTCGGCGGGCCGGCTCCGGGCTCGGATCTGGGCGAGCACCGCCTGCCCCGATCCCGTCTTGCGCAGCCGGAACCGGACCCCCTTCCAGGTGGTCGGCGGCGTGATGTCGTAGGCGACCTGCTGGTAGTCGTCCGAGATGAGCGGGTGGCTGTACTCGGCCACCCCATCGTCGTAGAAGTCCATCTCCAGGGTCAGCCCCACCCCGTCGTCCACGTCGGCCACCAGCTCGAAGCGGATGCAGTCCACCTCGCCGCTGGTGGCGTCGACCCGCTGGGAGATCACCGTCGGGTCGCCGAGCAGCCCCACGCCGTCGTCGGCGGGGTGCCAGGTGGGGACCCGCTCCACGACGCCCTCCTCGACCTCCCAGTCGCACAGCGTCTCGCCACACCACAGGTCGAAGGTCGGGTCCTGGATGAGGTCGTCGCCGAGGCAACCGCCCTCCGCACCCAGCCCCCCGAGCGAGGCGCCGAGCGCCACCAGCAGGAGCCGCCGTCGGTGGCGGCGTGTGCGTCGAGTCGGGGTCATCCTGGCCTCCATCGGGGTCACATCGTGAACCGGAGGCCGGCCGTCACGACCTGGCCTCCGCTCTGGTGGGTCTCACCGAGCAGGTTGTCCATCACCGGGGCGTGGACCAGCTCGCCCTGCAGGTAGATGCCCAGGTGTCGCCACCCACGGGCGTTCCAGCGGGGCATGAGCTGCAACCCGCCCCCGGCCGCCACGTGGGCGCCCCAGTGGCGCTCCACGGTGACGCCGTTGGGGCCGTCGTCGAACTCGCTGCGCACCGTGGCCGGCCCCGCACCCGCCTGGACGTAGGGGACCACCCAGCCGTCGAGCAGCGGGAGCTGCCCCCGCAGGGCGAGGGTCAGCCGCGTCCCGCGCCACGAAAACCCGGTGGAGTGCGCGGCGCCGTCGGGATCCTCCACGGCACGCCGCCAGGCCTGCTGTTCGAGGGCCGCGACCGATCCGACCACCGACAGCAACCGGTGGGGCGCCCAGCCCACGGTCATCATCGCCGTCGGAGACAACCAGGTCTGGTCCTCGAAGCTGAAGTCCTGCAGCCGCTCGGTGTAGGCGTCGGCGTTGATGCTGGTCCCCCCCACCGCCAGCTCCAGCGCCCAGATCTCCAGCCGGGAATCCGCCACCGGCGCGCCCTTGCCGGCGGTGGGCGCGATGACCACCTCGTCGCAATCGGTGGGCGAGAACTCGGTGGTCTGCCCCTCCGGCAGGCTCCAGGAACAGGCCAGGGTCACCGCCCCCTGCCGCCACAACACGTCGTACTCCGCCGGGGCCAGGGCCATCACCACCCGGTCGGCGGCGACCTTGCTCACCTCGGCGACGACGTTGCCCGACCCCGGATCGACGAGCAGGATCTCGCCCTGGATGTCGACGCCGAAGGACCCGCGAGCCGAAGCGACGGCCGGCCGGGTGAGAACCAGCCCCCCTCGCCCTCGCAGGTCGGTCTCCAGGGTGGCGTGCTGCCGGCCCACCGCCGTCGTTGAGGTGGAGACCAGGGTGCGGTCGTAGGCGTAGCGGTAGGCTTCGTCGAGGGTCACGGTGCCGTCGAGATCCTGGTCGGCCGCACCCCGCAGCCCGGCGACGAAGTGGTGGGTGAAGTAGCTGCCCTGCAGCTCGTCGGACTCCTGGGACAGCTCGCTGCCGGTGCTGGAGGCGATCACCGCCATGCCTTCGAGGTCGAGCCCGGCGATCGACGCCGTGGAGAACGCGGCGGCCGGGGTCACCCCCTTGACCTCGCTCATCGCCCCGGCCTGGCAGGCGTCGAGGACCACCAGCCGCACCGTGGCCGGCAGCGAGGCCAGCCGGTCCCGCAACTCGTCCAGCGACAGCAGTGCACCGCCGAGGTCCAGCCCCGACGCCCGGGCGTGGCCCGAGTAGTAGAACAGCACGGTCGTCCGTTCGTCGCGCCCTTCCCATGCAGCGAGGCGTTCCCCGAGGGAATCGAGGGCGTCCAGCAGCTCGTCGACCGACGGGTCCGCGAGGAGGGTGACGTGATCCGGGGGCACCCCGCCCAGCTCGGTGAACACCCGCTCGACCCGGTCCGCGTCGGCCAGCGCCCAGCGCAGCGGGACCTGCCCGGGGCCCGGTCGGTTCGAGCCCACGACCAGCGCGAAGCTGGCCGTCGGGGCCGGCGCAACCTCCGGGGCCTCCCCGTCCCCGGTCTCGGCGTCCCCGGTCTCGGCGTCCCCGGTCGCGGCGTCCCCGGTCGCGGCGTCCCCGGTCTCGGCGTCCGCCTCCGACCGGTCCTGGGCCCGACCGTCGCGGGAAGCGAGGGCGAGGGTGATGAGCAGGGGGAGGCATGGGAGGGGCTGGGATCGCATCGGGCGTCTCCTCGGGACCACGCGGTCGCGGGCCCGGTCCGTCACCTTGTACACACCCCTGGATACGGAATTGGGAACCCCCGGCCAGAAAAAGTGAAAAAGCCCGCCCTTCCCTGATCTTCCGGTTGCTGGCCGCCGGACCGGCGTCGATTCCCACCATCTTCTCATGGCGGCACCGGTCCGACCTTGCGTAGCCTGGACCCCAAGCCCGGAGGCCGGCCATGCCGAAGACGCTGCTCGTCGCGCTGCTTGCCCTGTCCACCGCCTGCTCCACCGGCAAGATCGGGGGGGACAGCGGAACCGTCGGATCCGACGGCGGGGCCACGGGTTCCGACGGCGGAGGCGATGGGGGCAGCGCGACCGCCGAGGACTGGTGCGGGGTCCTGTCGATCATCAACAGCCAGTGCCTGTCCTGCCACTCGGCGGGCGCCCGGCTCGGCGACCTCGACCTCGAGACCGACCCCCACGGCACCCTCGTCAGCGGAGCCAGCAGCTACCCGGGACGCACCCTGGTCGTGCCGGGCAACTCCGCCGAAAGCTTCCTGGTGATCAAGCTGGAGGGCACCCAGGCTGCGGGAGAGGGCGACAGCATGCCGCCCGGCTCCCCCCTCTCCAGCGCCGACATCGATGTCGTCCGGACCTGGATCGACAACGGCGCCAGCGACTCCTGCTCGGGGGGCGGGGACACGGGCGCCACCGGCACCTACCACCCCGACGGCTACGCCGATCCCACGGTGCACGGCATGGAGGCCAAGCTCCACGAGCAGACCTGCACCGACTGCCACGGCGCCGATCTCGCCGGCGCGGGCGACGTCCCCTCCTGCGACACCTGCCACGACGACGGCTGGCGGACCAACTGCACCTTCTGTCACGGCGGCATCGAGGACAGCACCGGTGCGCCGCCGGAGGACATCGACGACGGCACCTCCGACGCCGCCTTCGGCGCCCACCCGCGCCACGTCCAGACCAACACCCACGCCGCCTTCGACTGCACCCAGTGCCACGTCAAGCCGACCGACGTGCTCAGCAGCGGTCACCTGTTCGACAGCACCGCCGCCCAGGCCGAGGTGGACTTCAGCTCCAGCCTGTCGTCGCGGGCAAGCTGGAGCAGCGGCGCCATGAGCTGCAGCAACCTCTACTGCCACGGCAACGGCCGCGCCGACAACGGCAGCGTCAGCATCAGCGACGCCCCGCTGTCCTGCCACTCCTGCCACCCCGACGCCTCCAGCAGCAGCAGCACCATCAGCAGCATGAGCGGCGCGCACCGCAAGCACGTGGTCAGCGAGGGGGTGCGCTGCGAGGCCTGCCACGCCGACACCATCGACGCGAGCAACACCGTGATCGGCCCCGCCCTGCACGTCAACGGCACCCCGGATGTCGCGATCTCGTCCGACTACCCCTCCATCAGCTACCGGTCGAGCAGCAACTCCTGCACCGGCAACTGCCACGGCGAGGGCCACGAGAACGAGAACTGGTACGACGATCGATAAGCCCGGTCGATGGCCCCTCGGCCACCTCAGCCGGGAGCCTGGCGCCGTTCGAACCACCGCAGCAGCTTCACCAGGTCCGCCAGGTCGCCATCCACCGCCAGGTCCCCGCGGGCAGCGGCCGCCAGGGCGTGCTCGTGCTGCGACGCGATCCGCTTCCAGGTCCGGGCCGTCGTGCGGATGGTCAGGTCGGCGTCCACGCCGACGAGCTGCTCGGGGGAACGGGGCCGGACCTCGGCGACCCCGCGCCGCACGTGGACGAGGTAGCGCCGGTCGATGTCCGTGAACTCGAAGACCGCCTGCCAGTCGACGTCGAGGACGTCTTCGGCGCGAAGGCGGGTCGACAGAGCCTGCATGAACGGGTCGATGGGCAGGCCGTCCACCAGCGCCACCGGCGCGACGTCCGTCGGCGTGGGCTCGATGTGCAGCGTCCCCCGCAGCTCCTCGGCCTCGGTGAGAACCCAGTTGCGGGCGTTGGCGTTGTCGCTCCGGTGCCCCAGCCCTTCCAGCGCATCGGCAAGCACGCCCCGCGCTTCGGGGCTGGCCGGTTCGGCGTCCACCCAGAGCTGCCCCAGCTCGGCCGCCCACTGCAGGTCGCCCGCCGCCAGCGCGGCGCGGGCCTGGCTCGGCAGGCTGGCGCCCGCCGAGAACGCCGCCATCATCCGACGCCCGCGCTCGGCGGGTGCCAGCGGTTCGAGGTCGGCCCCGCGACCGTCGAACCAGCCGAGGTAGCCGTCGCAGATACTCCGCACCGACCAGGACACCCGGCCATACCGCTCGGCCAGCCAGGGATGGGACGCCAGGTGCGGGGGCAGCCGGATCGTCGCCGCCAGCTCATCCGCCGTCCGGCCGGCGTTGAGGCCGCGGACCGCCTGGTCGTGCACGTACTGGATCGCGTCGCGGTAGGCGGTCAGCGTGTCCTCGACCTGCTCGGCGCCGACCAGCGGCCGGGTGTGCTGGGGGACCAGCACCTCGGCGTGCAGGTCCCGCATCCGGTCGAGGCTGGCGACCCAGGCACGGACGTCGCGGGTGGGGGTCCCGCGGATGGTGTAGAGGTTCGGGAAGGCCTGGTAGATGTCGTCGGCCGGCAGGAGCACGCGGCGATCCGGCCACCACACGGCGACCTGGTCGTCGGTCTCGCCGGGCACGTGCAACAGGCGCAGCGCCAGGCCTCCGGCCTCGATATCGACCTCGTCTTCGAAGGTGTGGTCGGGCCGGGCCAGGGCGATGTCCTGGGGACGAAAGCGCAGCCGCAGGCCGATCCCCGCCCCCAGGGAGGACGGCGGCAGGAAGGTCCCGAACATCCGCATGCTGCGGACCTCGATCACGTCCCGCAGCACGTTCACCACCCGGTCCAGGTGGTCGGACATCGATGCATGGGCCCAGATCGGGATGTCGGGGTGGCCCCGGCGCGCGGCATCCTCGACGAAGACCCGGCCCCCGAAGACGTGGTCGGCGTGGTTGTGGGTCAGCACCAGCGCTGCGATGGGCTTGTCGGTGACCGTGCGGATGGCGGCGAGGGCATCCTCTGCCGAGGGCCGACCCTCGGTGCTGTCTACGATGACCAGGCCGTCCGGTCCCTCCAGGGCGACGACGTTGGCCAGCGCAAATCCCACCGCGACGTACACCCCGTCGACCGGCTCGACCAGTTCCCGGTCCAGGAGCCGCGCCGGGGCGGCGAGGCCCGGGTGGGCACC
>RFKJ01000031.1 GCA_003694325.1 Deltaproteobacteria bacterium | reverse complement strand
GTGCTGCACCATCTCCAGGCGGCCGGTCGCCTGCTCCGCCGAAACCCCGACGGAGGCAGCGTCGTGCTGCTGTCGTCGGCCCTGGCTCGCCAGGGCATCGCCGGCAACACGGTCTACGCGGCGTCCAAGGCCGCGATCGAGGGCGCGGTGGCCGCCGCCGCTCGGGAGCTGGGTCCCCTCGGCATCCGGGTGAACGCCGTGGCCCCGGGGTTCGTGGCCACCGACCTGACCGCCGCCCTCTCCGACGCGCACCGCGCCGCGATGGCCGACGCCGCCGCCCTCCCCTGGCCCGTCACCGCCGAAGACGTGGCCGCGGCCATCGGGTTCCTGCTGTCGCCGGCGGCTCGCTGCATCACCGGGCAGGTGCTCGGCGTCGATGCCGGCCTCCGTCCGCGCTGACGTCCCGCCGCCGGCGGTCGCGACGCGGCGCCACCCGGCCCCGGCGCCACCCCGCCCGGGTCAGGACCCCGGCCGCAGCAGCACCGTCTGGACCGTCTTCATCAGGATGAGGGCGTAGAGCACCGGGTTCATCTCCTGGATGGCGTACAGCTCGTAGCGGAGCTTTTCGGCGGCATCCTCCTCGCTGGCCCCGTAGCGGTACATCACCTGGGCCCAGCCGGTCACCCCCGGCCGGACCGCGAACCGCAGGCCGTAGAAGGGAATGCGCTGCTTGAGCTGCCGGACGAAGTGCTCGCGCTCCGGCCGGGGTCCCACCATGGACATGTCACCCCGCAGCACGTTCCAGAACTGGGGCAGCTCGTCGATGCGGCTGCGGCGCAGCACCCGCCCCACCCGCGTGACCCGGGGGTCCGACGCCCCCTGGGACCACACCGCGCCGGTGCCGGCCTCGGCCTGCTGCCCCATCGTCCGCAACTTGATGATGGTGAACGGCCGCTCGCCGAGCCCCAGCCTCGCCTGGAGGTAGAAGGCCGGCCCGGGGCTGTCCAGCTTCACCGCCACCGCCGCGACGGCAATGATCGGTGCCGACAGCACCAACCCGATGCTGGCGATGACGATGTCGGCGATCCGGTGCAGGATCGCACCGACGCGACTCTCCCCCAGGAAGCCCGGCCCGAAGATGAGCCAGGTGTCGGCGAGGTGATTGATCGGCACCTTGCCCGTGATCTGCTTGTAGACCGTGGGCATGTCGGCGATGCCCACCCCGAGCGCCTTGCACTCCAGCAATTCCTGGGTGAGCAGCTCGCTCATGCCGCCGCGGACGGCCACGATCAGGCGATCGACCGCCTGCGCCTGGCAGACGGCGACCAGGTCGCGGGCGCCCCCGAACACCGGCAGCCCGGTGGGGGAGGACGAGACGTGGTCGTCGATGAAGCCGAGCAGTTCGTAGGAATCCCCCAGCTCGGCCCCCTGGCCCAGCACCTCCGCCAGGGCGTGGCCGGCCCGGCCCGCCCCCACGATGACCGTGCGATGGCGCACCGCCGTCGCCGGGCTCACGGTGCAGACGAAGGCCCGCCAGGCCGGCAGGAGCACCGCAAAGGCTCCGCCGGCGAGCAGGGTCAGCCCGCGCCCCCACCACCACTGGGGGAAGGCGTAGGAGAAGACCATCTGCAGGACCAGCCCGACGGCGATGGCCGACCAGAAGCGCACCACGTCCCGCAGGCTGCGGTAGTCCCGCCCCGGGTTGTAGGCATCGGCGACGTACAGCAGGAAGAGCTGGACGACGACGAAGAAGACGACGGCGGCGGTGGTCTCCCGCAGGATGAACGGCAGCCGGGCATGCTCGGACAGCGGCCCGTAGCGGGTCATGTGGGCGAAGCTGATGGCCAGGAAGGCCATCAGGAGGTCCCCGAGCAGGTAGAGCACCTGTCGGGCCCGGATCGGGATCCCGAACAGGGTCATGGGCGACCGGGGGTCTGGGGGCGACGCAATGCCGGCAGGCCATGGCGACGGGCGACGTCGGCGTAGACCTCGGCCGTCCCCTCGACCATGCGCTGGACGGTGAACCGCGCTTCGTAGGCGGAGCGGCCGGCCCGGCCCATGGCCGCGCGGAGCCCGGGGTCGGCCGAGAGACGTTCCAGGGCCGCCCGCAGGGCCTCCCCGTCCCCGCGGGGGACCAGCAGCCCGGTGCGCTCGTGCTCCACCGCCTCCGACACGCCGCCGACGTCCGAGGCGACGACCGGCAGGCCGGCCCGCATCGCCTCCAGCACCACCAGCGGGAAACCCTCCTGCCGCGACACCAGCACGCCCACCTGGGCATCGGCCAGGATGGCGTCGATGTCCCGCCGGGTCCCGAGCAGCTCCACCCGGTCCTCGATCCCCAGCCGGGCCACTGCGTCCTCGACGGCGCCCCGGTCCGGCCCGTCGCCGACCAACCGGAGGCGGCAAGGAGCCCGCACCTGCTCCAGCGCCTGGAGCAGGAGCAGCGGGTCCTTGGGCGCCGCCAGCCGGGCTACCATGACCAGCACCGGCACCCCGGGCCGATCCGGCCGGGCTCGCAGCGAGGTGTCGGCCACCCCGTTGTGGACCACGACGACTCGCGCATCATCGGCAACCCGATAGCGCAATCCCACCTCCCGATCGGCCGCCGACACCGCGATGAAACGGTCGGTCCACCGGCCGGCGGCGGCCTCCAGCGGGATGGCGAAGGCCTTGCGCCGCCACGAGATCCCGTCGGAGAAGGACCAGGAATGGGCGGTGTGGATGGCCGGCAGGTGGAGCCGCCGGGCGACGAGGCGCCCCAGCAGCCCGGCCTTGGTGCTGTGGGTGTGGACGAGGTGGGGACGGATCCGGCGGGCCAGGGCGAGCAGGGCCCGGGTGGCGGCGGCATCGCGGCGCGGGGCAACCTCCCGCTGCAGCGCGGGGATGGGGTGGACCGGAACGCCGATGGTGCGGGCCTCGTCCGCCAGGAACCCCTCCTCGCCGACGGCCAGGTGCAGCGCGGCCCGCCCCTGCAGGCCGACGAGCAGGTCGCGGACGTGAACCTGCGCGCCGCCCCGCTCTCCGCGGGTGATCACCACGAGCACCCGGAGCACTCCTTCCTCGTCGCCGTTCGACATCGACCTGCCGGGTCTCCTCCCCGAGGGCTGCATGGCTCCCGCCGCTCGCTTCCGGACCACCCCAGCCATACCATGCCCCCATGGCGGACCTGACCGCGCCCGACCGTTCCCCGGACCTGTTGCGACGCCGCGCCCCGC
>RFKJ01000359.1 GCA_003694325.1 Deltaproteobacteria bacterium | reverse complement strand
CTGGCGGCCCTCGACCGGGGCGTGGTCGACCGGTTCCACGCCCTCAACCGCCGCTACGGACCGTGGGGGCTGGCGTGGCTCGAGGCCCTGCTGCGACTGGCCGACCAGGCCGTCAGCGCCGAAGAACAGGAGGTGTGACGTGCATCCGATCCCCCTCACCGCCATCGACGGCACCAACCCCATCGGCTTCCTGGCGGCCGTCGGCACCCTCCGAAGCTGCGCCGGCCAGGGCGTGGACGCCCGCCTGTCGTGGGTGGACGAAGGTCGGTGGCGCCCGGTGATCCACGGGGTGCCGTCGCCCGAGGACCTGGTCGCGCTGCTGGATGCCGAGCGCATCGCGTGGTCGGACGAACCGGCCCTCACCTACACCTACCCCGACGCCAAGGGGCGGCCCCAGGCCGAGATCAAGCCGCCGCCCGCGGAGTTCCGGCGGTTCCTGCGGGAGGTGCTGGCATCGGGCCGCCGGCGGAGCATCGAGCAGGTCGGGGCCTACGCCAGCGACGTCGTGGTGGACAACAACGGCAACACCAAGCCCACCGCCCTGCACTTCGCAGCCGGGCAGCAGCGCTTCCTCGACGCCGTGACCGACATCCACGCACACGCCGGTCCCGACGCGCTGCGGGCGGCCCTGTTCGGCCCCTGGACCGAGCACCCGGTCAAGAGCCTGTCCTGGGACGCCACCGTCTTCCGGGACTACGCGCTGCGGGCCACCGACCCCTCCGGCGAAAAGAAGGGATCGGTTCCGGGGGTCGAATGGCTGGCCTTCGTCGGCCTGGGCCTGCTGCCCGTCGCCCCCGTCACCTCGCCCCGCGGCCCGCGCCTGGTCACCACCGGCTGCACCGGGGGGTGGAAGGACGGGCAGTTCCGGTGGCCCCTGTGGACGGTGCCGGCGTCCCTGGACGCGGTCCGGTCCCTGCTGGCGACCCCGCTCCCCTCCGAGCCGGACTCCCGTCGACGCATCGGCATCGGCGCGGTGTTCCAGTCGGGGATCGAGCGGTCCGATCAAGGCGGCTACGGACGGTTTTCGCCCTCCATGCCGGCCTGAGCGACGGTTTCGTTCCCCAAACCGCCGGGAGGATTGGTCATGACCGACCGGGACAAGCGCAGCGAGCGGGTGGTCGCCCTGCTGCTGTACCTGCTCCAGCACGGATCGATCACAAAGTCCGAGGCCGCCCGCCGGTTCCACGTGACGCCGCGCACGGCGGCGCAGGACCTGCGGCTCCTCGGCAGCCTGGTGCCCGAGCTGCACCCGTCGGGCAAGGGTCGCCATGCCCGGTGGGTCCTCGATCCCACCACCCACCTGCACAACCTCGGGATCCTCGACCGGGTGTCGCTGCTGCTGGGGCGGGACCTGGCGTGGTTCCTGGAGGGCACGGCCCTGCACGGCGGCCTGGATCGCGCCGGGGCCGAAGCCGGCTCGGTGGTGCGATGGCGCTGGGACCGGAACCTCCCTCGCAAGTTCCGCGCCCTGCACGAGCCGGCCCGCCGGTACCCGCACCAGGCCGAGGTCATCGACGACCTCCTCGACGCCCTGATCCGCGAACGCATGGTCGAGCTGCGGTACGGCTTCGACGACGCGGATGCCACCTGGAAGGGGCCGACCCGGCCGCTGACCCTGACCGTGTACCGGCGGGCGCTGTACCTGCTGGCATCGCCCGACGACGACAGCCCGGTGCGCCGGTACAGCGTCAGCAAGATCCACGAGGTGCGGATCGGCGACTCCTTCGAGTATCCCCGGAAGTGGGACCCCGACGCCGAGCTGGCCGGCAGCTTCGGCATCCACGCCGGGGGGCGTCACGGGCTGGTGGTCATCGAGTTCGCCCCCGAGGTGGCCCACTACGTGCATGCGCGCGAGTGGGCGCCCGGCCAGCGGCTGATCGATCAGCCCGACGGCAGCGTCCACCTGTGGATGCACTCCGGCGGTCCCGAGCTGGTCCGCTGGGTGCTGGAGTGGGGCGACAAGGCTCGGGTCATCGAGCCGGACTGGCTGGTCGCCGAAGTCGTCGCCGAGCTGCAGGGGGCCTTGTCCCAGTACGACCGGGAGGAGATGTGAACGAGCTGATCCCGGTCCGCATGGTCAACGAGGTGGTCTACTGTCCACGGTTGTTCGCGTTGGAGTACCTGCACGGGGAATGGGCCGACACCGCGGATACCGAGGATGGCCGCCGCGTCCACCGGAACGTGGACAAGGAGAGCGAAGCGTCGCTGCCCGATCCCGAGGAGGACGAGGAGCGCCCGGTGGTCCGGCGCAGCGTCATGCTCGGCGATCCCGACCTGGGGGTGATCGGACGACTGGACCTGGTCGAGGCCGAGGGGAACCGGGCGGTCCCCGTGGACTACAAGCGCGGCCGGGCGCCCGACATTCCGCACAACGCCTGGCCGCCGGAGCGGGTGCAGGTGTGCTGCCAGGGGCTGCTGCTGCGAGCCCACGGCTACGAGTGCGATCACGGCGTGCTGTACTTCGCCGGGTCACGGCGGCGGGTCGAGGTCCGGTTCGACGACGAACTCATCGAACAGACCCACGCCGCCATCGCCGAAGCCCGGCGCATCGTCGAGGCCGGGACCCTGCCTCCTCCCCTGGTGGACAGTCCCCGGTGCAAGGGGTGCAGCCTGGTGGGGATCTGCCTGCCCGACGAGCACAACCTGCTCGCCGGCCGAACCGAGCGGGTGCGGCCGCTGGTGCCCCCGCGGGACGACGCCCTGCCGCTGTACGTCCGCCTGCAGGGGGGGAGCCTGGGCAAGAAGGGTGACGAGATCGTCATTCGCGAGCGGCGGGAGGAGATCGGCCGGGTGCGGATCGAAGACACCAGCCGGGTCGCCATCCTGGGCAACGTCAGCGTGACGACGCCCCTGCTGCAGACCCTGGCCCGGCGGGACATCCCGGTGTCCTTCCACACCTCCGGCGGCTGGCACGTGGGCACCTTCGTGCCCAACTGGGGCCACAACGTCCAGACGCGCATCGCCCAGCACCGGGCGGCGGCCGATCCGGAGCGGGCGCTGGCCCTGGCCCGGGCATTCATCGAGTCCAAGATCCGCAACGGTCGGGTGATCCTGCGCCGGAACGGCGAGCCGGGCGCGGACCGGCTGCAGCGACTCAAGGAGCTGGCCGACGAGGCCCGCGATGCGGAGTCCCTGGACAGCCTGCGGGGTGTCGAGGGGGTGGCGGCGCGAGTCTACTTCGAGGCGCTGCCCACCATGATCCGCACGGAGCTGCGCGACCGCTTCGAGTTCTCCGGGCGGAACCGGCGCCCGCCGAAGGACCCGGTCAACGCCCTGCTGTCCTTCGCCTACGCCTGCCTGGCCCGGGAGCTGACGGTGACCTGCATGTCCATCGGGATGGATGCCTACGTCGGCTTCCTGCACCAGCCCCGTCCGGGCCGGGCCGCACTGGCCCTCGACCTGATGGAGGAGCTGCGTCCCGTGGTGGCCGACTCGGTGGTCATCGGTGCGATCAACAACGGCGAGGTCCAGCCGGACGACTTCATCGAGCGTCACACCGGGGTGGCCCTCACCGACGCCGGCCGCAGGCGATTCATCCAGGCCTTCGAGCGGCGGATGGACACCCTGGCCACCCACCCGGTGCTGGGCACCCGCCTGTCCATGCGCCGGATCCTCGAGGTCCAGGCTCGACTGCTGGGCAAGGTCGTCCTGGGCGAGCTTCCGACCTATCCCCAGTACCGGATCCGGTGACCCGTCACCGATGCACCACTGCCGCACCCGATACCCGAACATCGCACCGGTCACCCGCCGGCTGACCGGATCGGGTTCACGGCCTGCGGAGGGAGGACTCCATGTCCCGCGGTCCCCGCGTCTACATCGTCACCTACGACATCTGCGATCCGGGCCGACTGCGTGCGGTGTACAAGACCATGCGCGGATTCGGCGACCACCTCCAGCTCAGCGTGTTCCGCTGCGTGCTCAGCGAGCGCCAGCTCGTCCGGCTGCGGGATCGCCTCGAACGGATCATCGACCCCACCGAGGACCAGGTGCTGTTCGTGCCACTGGGGCCGGCCCACAAGCGCAAGGCGTGGGGCATGTTCACCCTTGGCCTGAAGCTCACCCACCCGGAGCGGATCGTGCGGATCCTGTAGGCCCCGCCACGCCGGAGTCCCCGGTCGGCAGCAGCGATTGCCGGGCCTGTTGCTCCCGGGCCTGTCACTCCCCGACCCGTCGATTTCGAACCTGTCGCCTGGGGTGGTCCCCGGGGGGCACCGGGCGGTGGGTCGCGCTCCGGCGCCGGCCACCGCACGGTGCCGAACGCCCCGTCCAGGCGGCGGCTCCGGTCGCGAACCCGCCTGTTGCGAGCGGTCCAGTGACCCCCCAACCCCCGGGGACCGCTCGCAATCGTGATATGGTGCGGCCCACCGAGATCTTTGACAACCCAACCGCTTCCGGATATGGTCGAACCATGCTGTTCGCAGCCCCGATCTCCCCACCGCTCGCAACCCGCCTCGCGGATCCGCGCCACGTGGGGCTCGAAACGCGAGCGGTCATCCCGGCCGTTTCGAG
>RFKJ01000358.1 GCA_003694325.1 Deltaproteobacteria bacterium | reverse complement strand
GCCGCGGCCGCCAGGCCGCCGTCGGCCGTGTACGCCACGGCCTTCACGACACCCTCCGACAGCCGCGCCCGCGCCAGCTCGCGCCCATCGTCCACCCGCTGCCGGACCACCTCGCCCGATCCCAGGGCCACCCCCAGCTCGTCGCCGTCGTGGGAGATCGTCACCTGTGCGACGCCGGCACCGAAGTGGCGCACGACGGGGGACATGGACGTCGGCAGCCGCCAGACCTCGACGCGCTCGCCCAGCATCAGGACCTCGCGCGGCGCTGGACCGGCAGCGAGGGCGGACGCCCCGGCAGGCAGCGAGCCGACCCAGGCGTTTACCGCGGTGTTCCAGATCCGTGGCCCGCCGCGCTCGCCGCGGACGAGCACCAGGCTCGAGTCCGGCACCGGCAGCAGGCTGCGCACGCTGCCGACCAGGCCCGACAGCGGGGGTGACTGCGCGCCCGTCCGCAGGTCGAGGGTCTGTACGGCGCCGTCCAGGCGGCCGACCAGCAGCTCGTCACCCCGCGCCTGGATCCGCGACCAGTTCAGCTTGCCGCCCAGGTCGATGGCGGCAAGCTCCACGCCGGCGGTGCTGTAGCGGCGCAGCACACCGTCGCTGCAGCCAACAACCAGCGAGTCGCCCACTGGCGCCACGGCCGCCCGCGAGGTGCCACAGACCGAGAAGCGCACCGGCGCCTGGCCGGGCTGTGCCCAGGCCACGGCGGACCCCTGGAGCAGGAAGACCCCCATCGATCCGGCCAGCGCCGAGAAGCGGTCGGCGAGGAAGGGGTCGACGCCTTGTTGGGAGACCCAGACCACGCCCCCATCGGTGGGGACCGCCAGGGACTGGCCCAGCCAGGCGGGCCGGTCGAGCGCGGGCAGATCCTGGGACCAGAGCAGCGACAGGTCGGTGACGCTGCGCACCTCGACCTGCTGGTCGCCCATGCAGGCGATGCGCTGCCCATCCGGCGAGACCTCCGCGGCGTGCACACAGCTTGCCGGCAGCGCGGCGCTGCGCAGTCGCTCGGCCGACGACAAGCCGGTGGCCGCGATGACGCCGCGAGCGACCACCGAGGGGCCCAGGTCGAGCACGTGGGCGGCCATCACGCGTGCTTCCAGCAGGCGCCCGTCCAGCAGGGCGGAGCGGGCCTGCTGGCCGAGGGCTTCGGCATAGTTGGCCTCTGCCACGGCCCGCTCGGCGGCGGTGCGCGTGGCGGCGACTCCCGCCACCGCGGCGACGATGAGCAGCGCGACCGCGGCGACCGCCAGGGGGGCCTTCCAGGCACGCAGCAGCCGCTGCAACAGCTCGCCGGGGCGGTAGTCGTGGGCCCGGACACGACCGCCGGCCTGCCAGCGTTCCAGGTCCGCGGCCAGCTCGACCGCCGAGGGGTAGCGGTCCTCGGGGCGTGGCGCGAGGGCGTGGCGGGCGATGGCGAGCAGGTCCACCGGCACATCGGCGGGCACCCGCGACAGGTCGGGACCCTGCCCGGGTGCGTCGGGGGGCGCTTCGCCGGACAGCAGCTCGAAGAGCGCTGCGCCCAGGCAGTACACGTCGGACGCCGCGGTGGCTCGCTCTCCGCGAGCCTGCTCGGGGCTCATGTACCGCGGGGTGCCCGCCGCTGTGGTGCTGGGGGGCGGGGTGTCCAACGGCGTCGCCGCGGAGGTCGGCGAGATGATCCGGACCCAGTCGTCGCGCCGCTCGTCCACCGGCCGGGCCAGGCCCCAGTCGGCCACCTGTGTCTCGCCAAACTCCCCGACCATGATGTTGGCGGGCTTGAGGTCGCGGTGGATGATGCCCATGGCGTGGGCATAGGCGACCGCCTGACAGGCCGCGGTCACGTGGGGCAGCAGGGCCAGGCGCTCGCCGAGATCCCTGCACTCGACGACCCGCTCATGCAGGGTACGTCCGCGGATGAGGCGCATCGTGTACCAGGTCTGCCCGTCTGTCTCGCCCGCGTCGTAGACCGCCACGACCCCAGGGTGCTCGAGCTGGGCGGTGATCCACGCCTCGTTGGCCAGCCGCGCGGCGTGCTCGGGTCTGGCGGCGACCTTGAGCGCCACCTGGCGACGCAGACGGCGATCCCGGGCGGCGAAGACCTGACCCATGCCCCCCTCCCCGATCAGCCCGTGGCGCACGTAGCGCTCGACCCGCTCCTCCAGAACGGCGAACACGGGCCACGGGCCCTCGTGGTGATGCTCGCCCTGCCACGTGTGCGGCGGGGTCGCGCCGGGGTCGCTGAACGCCGGCCCGCTGTCGTCGGCGCTCACGTGCAGTCCTCCACCGTGTCGCCGTCGTGCAGGAACAGCTCGACGTGACCCTTGCCGTCCGAGCGCACGAGGTCGGAGCGGATGCTGGCCTCTCGCAGGCGCCGTCGAAGACGGGAGAGGTTCACGTCGAGCTTGCGGCGGAGCAGATGTTCGTCGTCTTCGACGGGCCACAGCTCGCGCGCGAGCACCTGCCAGGCCACCGGGCCGTCGAAGGCCACCAGCTCCGACAGCAGCCGCGCGGCGAGGCCGCTCAGCGCCAGCGGTGGCCCCCGGTCCGGCATGACGTGGACCGTCTCGAAGCGCGCCACCACCCGGAGCGGTCGACTGAAGGCCCCGTCGAGGCGAGTCACCGAGCGGCCGGCGCGCCGCAGCGCCACGGCGGCGCCGCGAAAGCGCCGCCCGTCGACCACCCACTCGTCGCCCGCACGGACCGAGCGCGTGTGGCCAGCGTGGGAGAGAACCCAGTCCTCTCCGTCGTTCCACAGGTGGGCGGGCGCAGTCGGCAGGAAGCGCGGCACCAGCTCCGGGCGGGGCCGGGTGAGCAGGCTGCTGGTGCCAGTGACCACGACGGGGGGCAGGCCGTCGCCCTCCACGCCGAAGACGGCATCGGGCAGCGCGACCTGTTCCACCACCAGGCTGAGGCCCTCGGCCAGGGCGATCCGCTGGCCCGCCGTGAGCACGACGGCCTGGCCGGGCTTGCCGTCCACGGCGAAGCGGCCCCGGAGGGCGAGGAGCTTGAGATCCTGCCCGCGCAGGCTGACCATGGCGTGGGCTTCGGAGATCCGCCCGTCGGCGATGGGCAATGCCGCGGACCGCAGACGGCCGATGAGGTCGCCGTGGCCCAGCTCGACAGAGCTGCCATCGGGAAGGCGGAAGAGGACGAAGGCACGCATCGCATCAGCCTACTCGCCGGTTCGGCGGGTCGCTGCACGGGCGGCTGTGAGATCCCGGAAGGGTCCGGGTGGAAGAGCCCGCCTGTATTCCAAGGGCCGACCCCAACCCCGAGGCTTCCATGTCCTTCCCCGCCCGTCTCTGCATCTCCACCGCCGCCGTGCTCCTCCTCGGCGGCATCCCGACCGCGGACGCCGCCTTCATCCGGCGCGGCAAGATCAAGCAGCGCGGCGGCATCGGCTACAAGGTCGTGGTGGTCACATCGGGGGACACCGCCACCGACGTCGACAGCCTCTCCTTCGACACGGCAACGCTGGACCGGACCGTCGCCTTGGACCGGTCGGTGACGCGGGTGCGCGGAAGCGCCGACATCGAGGGCTTCAACGACCCGAACGTCACCGTGACGGCGACCATCGACGTCACCTACGACGTGGCCTTCGAGAGCGCGTCCTTTGACCTGGCGCCCTGCCAGACCGCCCCCTGCGCCTGGTCCACCGCCACGCTGAGCGACGGGCTCAGCGTGAAGGCCCGCATCGTGGGCCTGGAAGGAGATGTCAACTCGCAGCTCGAGACGGTCGTCATCGCCCGGGCCGGCGGGGCCCAGGACGCCCTGGCGGACGGCGCGTCGCTGCAGGTCGCCGGCAGCTTCGGCGACGCTTCCGGCCTGGCGCCGGTCGAGCTGCGCGTGGACGACGTCCGGACGCGCTGGAAGGCCACGGTGGACACCGATCCCGGCACCGACAGCCTGACCTGGCAGGTCGCGGCCTACGACGCAGAGGGCGTGTTCGTCGACAGCATGAGCCAGACCGACAGCCTCGTGGCCGCCTCCACTCCCGAGGGCATCGGCAAGGTCAAGCTCAAGCAGCGCAAGAACGGCAGCTACCGGCTGACCACCCTGTCGTCGAACACCGACGGCGCCAGCGAGGTGGTGAACACCACGGTGACGACCGCCGACGGCGCGGTCCTGGCCGAGGCTTCCGCCACCAGCCCCGACACCATCGAGCGGCGCTTCGTGGCCGACGGCATCGAGTTCATCGATCCCGACGCCGTCGTGGGCGGCCAGTACCTCCTGTCCATCGACCCCAAGGCCGCCGACGGCAGCCTCCTGGACGGCTCGGTCGAGATCGTCTTCATCGTCGAGGCCGGTGACACCGAGGTGTTCATCGAAGACCTCGACCCCACCGACGGGCTGGAGATCGGACACATGCTGTGGGGCTACGACGCCGATCTCGGCACGTGGTACGCCGACGTGGCGGTGACCGGCGAAGCCGCGGCCGAGGTCGCCACCCTCGACTTCCTGATCGACTCGCAAGACGCCAACCCGGCCGTCGAGCCCGACTTCCAGGCCCCGCTCGCGGCCCAGTGGAACGAGTACAACCTGACCTTCACCAGCGATGTCGCCATCAGCGACAGCGCACCGGTCCAGGTCGACATCACCGTCCAGGACAGCACCGGGGCCTCGGTGGACAGCGCCGGGGCAACGACCGGCACCGGCGTCGTCTACAAGGCATCCGGCTTCGGCAAGGGCACGCGGAACACGTCGACGACGGCGTCGGCGAAGCCCGAGCTTCTGTAGCGGGGCGAGGCTGCGATGCATGGCTGCGAGTCCTGTCATTTTCGACATTGGAAGTGACAGGACTCGGGGGGGCCCTCCGGTCCGTCGGCAACCAACGGCGACACGATGGCGCCGAGGCCCTGCGCCGCTTCACCGCGGGCGTGGGCGTCGACGGCGACACTCGCCAGCCCGACCCTCTGCCCATAGAGGGTTCGGGTCTGCGAGGTTCACCATGTCGCGAAGCGCACCCCTGCTGCTCACCACCGCCCTGCTCGCTGCGAGCCTGCTGGCCCCGACGACGGCCATCGCCGACGACCCCTTGTCCGAAGACGCGCTGCAGGCGGCCTGGGACGCGACCGCCGACCCGGTGGTGGCAGCGTCGGCGTTGGCCCGGGACGCGGCCGGGCTCCAGTTCACGGTCGGCCCCAGCACCTACGCCTGGAAGTCGGGATCGGTGCTGCCCATCGCGCCCGCCGGCTCGGACGATCCCTGGGACGACGCCCTGGGATTCGTCATCCAGGGCGAGGGCAGCATCACCACCGGCTTCGACGACCGCGGCGAAGCACTGGCTTTCGCCAACCACCTCGCCACGAAGCTCGACGTGCCCGTCGCCGACGCCAAGGCCGTCCGCGACGGCATGCAGTGGACGTCGCCGGTGTCGGTGGGCTTCGTGCTCACCGCTCGCCCCGACGTGCTCAACGCCGCCCGCACCCAGGCAGAACTGGCGACCGACGACAAGGCCACAGGGCAGGCCCAGCGCATCGTGGACAAGCGGCTCGACCTGCTCAGGGGGGGGCAGGATCCGATCCGGATGGTCCGCCTGGACGCCATGCTCGCCGCACAGCGGGGCGGCGACGCCAGCCATGCCCGGGTCCTCGTCGACGTCGACACCGACCGTGCCCTGGAGCTGGAGCCACGGGCAAAGCACGGCGGCAACCGCCTGACCCGCGACTCCTGGCTCACCCAGGTCTACGACGAGAGCGGGCTGTGGTCCACCCGCAACGTCAGCGAGCTGGGCAACCTCGGCGAGTTCGAGGCGGGCGGCACCTCCTGGCGCACCGTGGCATCGCAGGCCTTCCCCCGGGCCGGGGGGCCCGACGACCACACATCCCCGCCCATGCCGCCGATGCACTGGGAGCCGATCCATGCCGACAACACCGTCCAGGCCGACGTGGCCAAGGGCCGCAACGTGCTCGAGATCGAGGCGACCAGCCAGATGGTGCTCGCCCCCCGGGGAGGACCGGGTTCCTGGCTGGTGGTCGAGGTACCGTTCCACGAGGAACGCAAGGAGAGCTGGGAGCTGCAGGGGATCACCGCGACCCTCGCCGACGGCACCGAGCTGCCGGTTCTCGACCTCCCCGCCGAACCGACCGACCGGTGGGACAAGCGGTACGCGGGAAGCAGCAACCTCGTCGTGCTCGGCCGACCCCTGGACGAGGGCGAGGCGCTCACCTTGACCGTGCAGTGGAAGGACACCCTTCCCTGGGCCAACCTCAGCACCGACCCATCGGGCACCGGGGCCCGGTCGCTGGGTCACGGCACCGGCCTGCAGTCGGTGATCCCGGCGATCTCGCCTGGGCTGGTGGGCAACCCCTGGCCGTTCACCACCCGGGTCGGGCTCCCGGCCGACGACGACCACATCGATGTCGCCATCTCCGGGCTGACCACCCGCACCTGGACCGAGGACGGCCGCAGGTGGACCGAGGCCAGCTCGGCGACACCGGCGATGTGGGCCGATGTGGCCCTCGGCGACTGGATCTCCCTGGAGGCGCCGGCTCCCCGGGATGACCTGCCAGCCCTTCGGGTCCACCTGTTTCGCGACGAGGCCCAGGCCCTGCCCGGCGTCGCCAACGAAGCCTACAAGGTCATCGACTACTACCAGCGGATCCTCCCTCCCTTCCCGTGGAAGGAGCTGGAGATCTTCCAGTCGCCGGACATGTGGTTCGGGTTCGTGTGGATCGCTCCCCACGCCATGGTCGCTTCGACCCAGGCCAAGGTCATCACCGGCATGGGCAAGTACTTCACCGAGGACGCCCCCCACCTGTCCGAGGGCGTGCTGGCCCACGAGATCGCCCACCAGTACTGGGGGCACGTCGCCCGGCCGGCGTCGATAAAGGATTTCTGGATCGCCGAGACCTTCGCCGAGACCTTCTCCTGCCTGTACGTCGGCGCGACGTACGGCGAAGACGCCTACCGGTCCCGCATGGACGAGTACAAGAAGACCTGGGAACAGGAGGCCGACGCCTGGCGGGCATCGCTCACCGCCGCCTACGAATCCGGCTGGCAGCCCACCATCGTCTACAACTACGGTCCCTACGTCATGCTGGAGATGCTGCGCCCCCGCATCGGCGACGAGGCCTTCTTCAAGGGTCTCTACACCCTGCTCGCCGCCAAGCCCGAACAGCCGGTGGCCACCGAGGAGATCCAGCTCGTCTTCGAGGCGGCCAGCGACCAGGACCTGTCGGACTTCTTCGACTACTGGGTCGAGGGCGGCTACGTGCCGGCACTGTCCATGGACTACGCCGTCACCGGGTCCGGCAGGAACCGCCGGGTGGAGGGCACCGTCCACAGCGACGTGCCCCTGGGCACCATCGACGTCCCCGTCGTGGTCCGCGTCGGGACGAAGAAGGTCGAGACCTGGGTCACCCTGGTCGACGGCCACGGGGACTTCACCACCGAACCGCTGCCCGGCGGCAAGGGGTCGGTCGAGGTCGAGCTGGACCCCGACGGCCGGGTCCTGGCCAGCAGCCGCAAGGCCAAGGCCCGCTGAACACCGCGGCGGCGCGGCCTACTCGATGAACCCGCGGCCGAAGCCGGTGTCGGTGGCGTGGTTGAGTCCCCGGACTTCGGCGAGGCGATGGGCCACGTCCCCCGGGGCGATGCTGTCGTCCGCCGCGAGGAGCTGGGCGACCACACCCGCCACGCGGGGTGCCGACACGCTGGTACCGGTGCCGTAGCGGTACAGCTCCACCGGGGGCTGGTCTCCCCCCTTGCGATGACGGGCCGCCGGCAGGCGGACCGCCGTGCCCCGCGCCGAGAAGTCGACGCCATTCCGCCCGTCCCGCGTCGGGCCACAGCCGCTGGTGGTGTTCAGGTGCAGGCCATCACCTCGGTCATGGGGAGACTGTGGATCGTCGTCACCGAGCCGCCAGGTGTGGGCGTTGCCGACCACGACCGGCAGGAATCCGGTGGCGAGGTCGCTGAGCGTGGCTTCGTCGACCAGGGGCGAAGGATTCGTCCAGGTGATGTTGGCCGCGTCGTTGACCCCGAGCCAGGCGTCGATGTTGACGACCTGCTCGCGGTCAGCCAGCGGCACCACCGCCAGCGTCCAGTCGCCGAGCGGCAGCTCGAAGCCCGGGCGCGGCACCCACCAGATCTCGATGCGGGCGTCACCGGTGGGGGCCCACCTGCTGCGGTTGTCCCAGTACAGGGTGCCGATGACCCGGTGCTGGTGCACGATGTCGACCTGACCACGGTGATCGATGGCAAGGGTCAGGGGAGGATCGCCGGGGTCCATCCCCGGCGGCCGCAGGAAGGCCTTGAGCGGCACCCCGTGGCTGCCCCAGACCTGCACGCCGTCGGGGCTCGTCGGAGCCACCCGTGCATACCCGTTCACCGGATCGTGCGCCTGCACCGTCCAGGTCAGCGTCGTGACCGCTTCCCCGCGGCCCTCGGTCCGCACGTGCCGCCCGAGCTGGTTTTCGTTGCCCGCAGCGACGACCACCACCATCCCGGTCCGCTTCGACAGCTCGTCGATGCAGGCGACGTCCAGGCTGGTGCCATCGTGGGGGCCAAACGCCGTCCCCATGCTGACGTTGACGACGAGGCGTTCACCCTCTCGAGGCTGTGATGACATCCAGGCCAGCGCTTCCACCAGGTCTGCGGTCGAGGGCATCCCCTGGCCGGCACCGTCCAGGGCCGCCAGGAGCAGGTCGGAGTCCCGGGCCGGGCCGACGATGCCCTGCTCCGGCGACTGGCCGGTCCCCGCCGCCACTGTCGCGCACATCAGGCCGTGGTGGTCGAGGATGTCGTCGTCGGCGTAAGGGAGGTGCTCGAGTTGCTGGAAGCCCTGGAACCTGGAATCGAGCTGGGCCGCCTGGGCCGTCCAGGCGGCCAACTCGGCTTCGATGTCCTTGCGTGCGACCACCGCGCCGGCCGACAGGTCGAACAGCGCCCGCACCTTGCTGACGTCGCCGCCCGGTCCCGCCGCGTACTGTGGCCAGTGCTCCGGCGACCAGCGCACCGACCAGGCCAGATCGGGGTGCAGCAGATCGAAGCGCATGTCGACGACGCCCATGACGACCTGGCGGGTCGAGAGGTCCGGGCCGTCGGACTGTTGGGACGAGGGGCCGGGCTTCGCTCCGTTCGTACAGGGTTCGGCCGTGATCGCGGCGGGCCGCGCCAGTTCCAGCGCCGCCACCTCCGGCATCCCGGCAAGGACCGGCAGGGAAGCCAGGTCCACCTCGACCAGGGAGGTGCCCGGCAAGTTGACGCTCTCGCGGTAGCCGAAGCCCTCCGGCAGCTCCGGGTGGCGCCCGCCCGACTCGGCCCAGCGAACGAAGGTCCGCAGCAGCACCCGCTCGCCCGCCAGCCGCACCCCGGCAGCAAGGGGATCGATGGGTCCGGCGGTGGCCAGCGCGCTGTCCGCCAGCCCGGCCATCGGCATGCCCAGGCGGCGGGCCATGGCGCCACGGGGTTCGGCCGTGGCGGACACCGTGTCGACGAGCCTGGCGACCCCGCCGGCACCGAGGTCGTGCAGCATCAGCAGGCGGGGATCGACCTTTCGCGTCCACGGGGTGGCGCTGCCAAGGCCGATCGGTTCCGAAAACAGCGCATCGTAGGAGAAGACGGACATGGGTACTCCCGGCATGATCAGATGTTCTGGATGGCCGACCAGGTGACGGTCACGTAGTCGGAGTTGGAAGGAGCGCCGGCCTTGACCCAGTTCAGGTCGAAGGCGCCGACCGCCCCGGTCACCGACACGAGGTTGATCGGATCTCCGGTCTGGAGGATGTCGTAGTCGGGGCGCAGCACCCAGTGTTCGACCCGGTTTCCGTTCACGAGCCGGTGGCCCATGCGGCCGACCTCCACCCCGGCGTCGAAGATCTTGAAGCTCGGCCCGGTGCTGCCTCCACCGTTGAAGCTGCTGACCGACTGGTACTGGTAGGTGACCTTGAAGAACTGCCACTGCTCACCGACCGGCATCGCGTTCCGGTGTGCCTGCCTCTGGACCAGCCAGGAGGTCAGCCCGCCGCCCGCCCACTCGATGTAGTAGTCGGCGCTGTGCTGGTCGATGTTCTGGACGAACGCCGCCATGTCCTTGAGGACCCAGTACTCGATCCAGTCGTCGGTGGTGTTGTAGGTCGTCTGCGGCCCGTAGGTGTGCACCCAGCCCAACCGCTGGCCGCCGATGGTCACCCAGATGTTGTTGTTGCCGCTCTTGACCTCCTTCTGGCTGAGCGTCCCCGGCAAGGCGATGGGGCCCCCGTAGGGACGGGACCAGGGGGTCGCGAGGACGGCGACGCGCGGCGGGTTCACGGGCATGGACGGCTCCAGGGTTCGAGCAGGTGTCATCGAGACGGTTCGAGGCACTCGCGGATGCTGAGGATCTCGCGACGAAGTGACCACTCTGCGCACGGGCGGAAGCGGGCCAGGGCCCGCATGCGGACGAGGTGGGGGGCGATGAGGTCGGGCTGGCGCCGGCCGACGAGGGCGAGCACCTGCAGGTCGACGCCGGGGACCGCGCCGGGCAGGGCGAGCTGGACGAGGGAAACCCCTTCGGCCACGCCGCCCACCCCCAGGCGGAAGGCCAACGCCCGGCCCAGCCGGGCCCCGGCCGCCAGGCCGGCGCGCTCGAAGTCTTCGGCCGCCCGGGTCGCCAGGGAAGCTGCAACGCGCGCCTCACCGAGCCGCCAGGCAATCGCGGCCTCGGTCTGCAGGAGCACCGCTCGATTCCAGGTGCCGATCAGCGTCGCCGCTTCCACCAGGGTCGGGTCCGGCTCGAGCGGATCCCCGCGCCGGTATGCCGCGGCCCGCAGGATGGTGATGGCCTGCGCTTCGTAGACCGGCAGCCCCAGCCGGCGGGCCAGCGCCCGGGCGTCGTCGGCCACCGACACGGCCTGCGCGTGGTCGCCACCGTCGAGCAGATCCCAGGCCGCATCCAGCAGCGACGCCAGCCGCGCGTCCAGGCAGCGCTTCTGCTGCGCGGCCTGGCGGTGCATGTCCGCCGCTTCCGCGAAGCGGCTTCGGGCATAGGCCAGGTTGCCCTTCCAGCCGAGGTGCTTGGCCCGCCGTTCTGCCCCGCCGGCGTCGGCCCAGGACTGCAGATCGTCGATGGCCGCAGCCCAGGCGTCCCGGCTGCGGGCCTTTGCGATGGCCTGTTCGGCCGCTGCCCGCCAGACTTCCAGTTCCTCGTCCTTGTGCAGCGAGGGCACGTCGGCAAGCTCGGCCGCGGCGCGATCGGGGTCGGCGTCGAGCACCGCCCGCCAGGTCCGCACCAGCTTCTTGACCGCGTCGAGGTCGCCACCGCGGATGCGCGCCCGGTCCAGGGCGTACAGCGCCAGGTCCATGGCCTGGCGGCTCTCTCGGCCCAGGCAGACCTTGACGAGCTGGACGAGCAGCTCCCGCTCACGGGCGTCGTCATGCCGGGCGCGCGCCAGGGCCAGCGCCGGTTCGAGCACCGCCAGGGCATCGCTCACCCGGCCCTGCACCCGCAGGTGGAGGACGACCGCGGCGGCTTCTTGCAGGACGACGCTGTCGTCGGCGCCGGCCGCCTGCAGGTGGTGCAGCCGAAGCGGCGATCCCAGCGGCCGCGTGGTGGTGAGGAGCATGTGGCAGGCGGCCTCGTGGGGACTCCGGGCGACGAGCTGCACCGGCCGCACACCCAGGCGGTCACCAGGCAGCGGCCACGCCAACCGGGCGGTCTCCAGCTCGCGGCGAGCCCGGTGAAGCCGCTCGACCGACCACCCGGTGACCGACCGGATCAGGTCGAGCCGCGCATCGGGCCACGCCCGGCGGGCCCACTGCAGCAGGGTCCGGCCATCGTCCGACAGGCTCGGGACCTCCTCGCCGATGTCCAGCCGCAGGTCCTGCTGGAGCCGACGGATCGCGGGGCCATCGATGACCAGCCGATCATCCCGCCACCAGGCCAGCCCGGCGCGGGTCCAGGCCTCCAGCTCCCGCTCCACCAGGTCCGGCCAGCCGCCGGTCCGCTCCACGAGCACGGCGGCGCCATCTTCCGCGAGGTGGAAGAAGTGGTCGGGGCCGGCGAAGATGCCGTGGAGATTGGCGGCCGTCGCGGCCCGCCCCACCGGCAGGCGCTCCCGAACAGCGTTCGGCACCAGGCCGCGCCGGTGGCGACCGAGCATCGAGAGCACGTCGAGGGCCGAACCCGGTCGCTCGTCCGGATCCCGCGACAACAGGGCGTCGATGACGGCGGCGACCCGAGGCGGCACGTCGGGGCGCACGGTGGCGACCGGGCGCGCGGGGACGGTGCGACGGGCGCGCAGCAGCTCCGGCGGCGCCAGGGGGCCATGCGGCTGGTCGCCGGTCAGCGCCTCGAACAGCATCACGCCAAGGCTGTAGAGGTCGGCCTGCCCATCGACGGCGAGGCCCGCCGCCTGCTCCGGGGCGACGTAGCGGACGGTCCCGGCAACTCCCGACACCTCATCGTCCGACAGGGGGCGGCCGCCGGCCAGCCCGAAGTCGATGAGGACCGGGAGGCCGCGCTCGGTGAGGAGCACGTTCGCCGGCTTCAGGTCCCGGTGGACCACGCCGGCGAGGTGGACCCGGGCGAGGATCTCCAGCAGGTCGCGCACCCGGTCCTCGATCTCCTCCCACCGGTACACCCGCCGCGGCCCGAACAGGTAGGCCCCCTCGACGAGGTCCATCACGACGAAGTAGTTGACGTCGGTCCCCCGCAGCTCACCATCGTCGCGCAGCCGGACCACTCCCGGCAGGCGGAGCCGGCGCAGGGCATTCAGCTCGGAGCGACACCGTGCCCAGTGGGGACCCGTGGCCGGGTCGCCGTCGATGCGCAGGAGCTTGACGGCCACCCGGTCCCCGGCCAGCCGGTCCTGAGCCTCGTAGACCCGCCCGAAGCCCCCCTTCCCGATGCAGGTGCCGAGCAGGTACCGGTCGACCAGCAGGTCACCGG
>RFKJ01000357.1 GCA_003694325.1 Deltaproteobacteria bacterium | reverse complement strand
CGACCAGCTTCCCGCCGCCCGTGCGCACGGGGTCTGCCGCTCGGACTGGCCGGTGCTGGTCGGCCCGGGGGAGACCACCGGCGGGTGCGGGGATCTCGTCGCCGTCGTCGCGGCCGAGACCCGGGCCGCGGCCCGCGACGCCGCCACGCGGGTCGGGGTGCAGGCCGAGCGCCTGGAGCCGGAGCTGGACCTTCGCCACGCCGCCGACCGGTCCGACCGGCTCGTCCACCGGGTCGAGGTCCGCAAGGGCGACGTCGGCGCCGGGCTGGACGCCGCGGCCCACGTGGTGCGGCTGCAGGTGGGGACGGCCGGCGTGGATCCCTGCTTCGTCGAGCCGGAGGCCGCCCTGGCGGTGCCCCTCGAGGGCGGCCGGCTGCGGGTCTACACCGCAGGCCAGGACCTGTTCCGCGACCTGGAGCAGCTCGCCAGCGTCACCGGTCTCGACCCGGATCTCTGCGAGGTCGTCCACCTGCCGGCCGGGGGCAGCGGCGGAGGGGCCCGGCTGGACATGACGGTGGCCCTGCACGCGGCCGTGCTGGCCCTGCGCACCGGCCGACCGGTGAAGCTGGCCCTGGAGATGGCGGAGTCCTCCCGGATCCACGCCGGCCGGCACCCCACCGAGACCCACGTCGAGCTGGGCTGCAACGAGGACGGGCACCTCGTCGCCCTCCGAGCCACGGTGCTGCTCGACACCGGCGGGCACACCGGGGCCGGGCCGTTGGTCGCCGACACCATCGCCCGCCACGCCTCCCTGGCCTACGACATCGAGCACGTCCACGTCGACGTCCGCTGCGTCCGGACCGACAACCCGGCGTCCGGGGCCAGCCCGGGCCTGGGGGTCCCCGAGTACGCCTTCGCGGTGGAGACGGCGCTGGACCGCCTCGCCGAGGAGGCGGGCTTCGACGCCTTCGACCTGCGCGCCGTCAACCTCGTCGACGCCGGCCAGCGCACCGCCGACGGGCTCGTCGTCCCCGACGGGTGGGATCCGGACCCGGTCCTCGACGCCATGCAGGGCGAGGCCGACCGCCTGCTCGACGCCGGCCTGACGGTGGGGGCGGCGCTGGGGGTCCACATCTCGGCCCTGCCGTCCGACGTGGCCGTCGCCGAGGTCGAGGTCGTCAGCGGGGGCGGGGGACACGTCCGGATCCACACCGGCTTCTCCGAGCTGTCCCAGGGCTTCCACCCCCTCGCGGCCACGACCGCCGCCACCGTCACCGGCCTGCCCGTCGACGTCTTCGAGGTGGTCAGCGCCACCGACGCCGACGTGCCCTGTGGCCCGACCCTGGCCGAGCGGGACCGGCGCCTGGGGCTGGCGGCGGTGCGGGAGGCCGCCGCCGAGCTGGCCGCGGCCCTGTCGTCCGCCGGCGGACGGCTGGAGGCGCTGGTCGGCCGTCGCTTCCTGGCCGAGGCGGAGGCGGGTCCGGCGATGGCCCTGTGCGGGCAGGTGGTCGGCCTCGACGGCGACGGGGCGCTCGCCGAGCTGGTCGTGGTCTCCGACGTCGGCCCCCGACCCCTCGATGCCCACGAGCGCGGGCTGCTCAGCGGGGCGGTGCAGCAGGCCGTCGAGGCCGCCGTCATGGCCGAGCGGGAGGTGGACGCCGACGGCATGCCCGAGACCCGCTGGACGAAGCTCGGCGTGATGAAGGCCCGGTTCGCCCCGAAGATCACCCTGCGCCCGGTCCCCGGCGCGGTGCGGGGCGCGGTGTTCGAGGCGGCGGCTACGCCGACGGCGGCGGCCCTGGCCAGCGCGCTGTTCGCCGCCACCGGGCAGTGGCAGGAGCGGCTGCCGATGAAGGCGACTCCGGTCGCCCGGGCCATGGGGGTGCGCCCGCCCCGCAAGCAGGGGTGACATCGGTCGCGCCGCGGCTACACTGCGCCCCGATGTACTCCCTTCTCCTCGCCGGCCTCCTCCTGGTCGGGGCAGCGGGTGCCCGTGCGGCCCCGCCGCCGCCGACGCTGGACCCTGCCGGGCAGGCGATGCTCGACCGGGGCGAGGTGGTGATGCTGCCGGCCCCGGCCGCCGGCGGCGCCTCGGCCCGCGCCGTGGTGCGGGTGGGCGCCCCTCCCGACGAGATCTGGACCATCGTCAGTGACCCGGCCCACCTCCAGGCTGCGGCCTCCGGGGTCCGGTCCCTCACCGTCACCCGCGACGTGACGCTGCCCGACGGCCGGCGCGAGCAGCACCTCTCCTACGTGGTCCGGGTCGGACTGTCCGATGTCCGCTACAGCGTCATTCGCATCTACGATTTCGCCGACGGCCGCATGACCTGGACCCTCGATACGACTGCAGACAATGACATCAGCGCCACCGACGGCGGGTTCACCCTGTGGCCCCAGCCGGATGGTAGCACGCTCTTCGGGTACGACATCGTCGTGGACAGTGGTCGCAACCTGCCGCGATGGATCCTCGACCACCTCACGGAATCCGGCCTCAAGCGATTCATGCGCTACGTGCGCGACGTCGCGGAACGATAGGTCCGCGCCCCCCGCACCGGACCGCGCCCCCCTTACCGGACTGCGCACGCCTCGAAGACCGTCCATGACTCCACGCCTCCTCGCGGTCAGCGACCTGCACGTCCGCCATCGACGCAACGCCGCGGCCCTGGCTGCAATCGCCGACCATGGCGACGATTGGCTCATCGTCGCCGGAGACGTCGGCGACTCGCTGGCCGAGCTGGCGGCGGCCTGGGACATCCTGACACCCCGCTTCGGCCGGGTGATCTGGGTCCCGGGCAACCACGAGCTGTGGTGCGTCGACCCGCTGTCGCGGGGGCCGGGGGGAGCCCGCGGCGTGCGTCGCTACGACCAGCTCGTCGAGCTGTGCCGGTCCCACGGGGTGCTCACCCCCGAGGACCCGTACCCGCTGTTTCAGGGAGCCGGGGGGCCGGCGCGGGTGATCCCCACCTTCACCCTGTACGACTACAGCTTCCGACCGGCCCACGTTCCCCTCGATGGAGTCAACGAGTGGGCGGGAGCGCACGGGATCCGCGCCCGGGACGAGGACCTGCTGCACCCGGATCCCTTCGACAGCCGGGTGGCCTGGTGCCATGACCGCATCGCCCGCACCGAGGCCCGGCTGGCCGCGCTGCCCGACGAGCCGGGGGTCAAGCGGGTGCTGGTCAACCACTGGCCGCTGCGGGACGACCTGGTCCGCATCCCCAAGGTGCCCCGCTACCGGCCGTGGTGCGGCACGGTCCTGACCGAGGACTGGCACGTCCGCTTCGACCTGGACGTCGTGGTCAGCGGCCACCTCCACGTCCGGGCCACCGACTGGCGGGACGGGACCCGCTTCGAGGAGGTGAGCCTGGGCTACCCCCGGCAGTGGCGCGGCGAGGCCCGGGTCGACGACTACCTCCGCGACGTGCTGCGCGACGAGCCGGGTCCGGCGGGCGGGTGGGGCGGGCCGGTGTGGAAGCGGTGGCGGTGATCAGGGCCCGTCCAGCCCGAAGAAGCGACGGGTGGTGGCGGTGCAGGCGGCGGCCAGCGCCGCGGGGTCCTCCCCCCGGAACCGAGCCACGGCCCGGCAGATCCACGGCAGCAGTGCCGGCTCGTTGCGCTTCTTGAGCCGGCCCAGGCCGATGCCGGGGACGGGGCTGTCGCCCGCGAGGTCCCGGGGGCTGAGGAAGGGTGCGTCGGTCTCCAGCATGAGCCGGCCGCCGGGGACCCGGGGCACCGCCGCCCGGAGCGCGGCCGCCCGGCGGTCGTCGCAGATCCACCCGGTGACGCCGACGTGGCAGCCCAGGGCCAGGGCCGCCTCGGCCACCTCGGGGCCGTCAGTGAAGCAGTGGACGACGGCCCCCGGCACCCGGCCCATGACGGCGCGCAGCAGCGCCTCGAAGCGTCCCCACGCGGCGCGCTGGTGCAGGAACAGCGGCTTGCCGAGGGCGGCGGCCAGCTCGAGCTGGGCGGTGAAGGCCCGCTCCTGGTCGGGGCGGGGGGAGAAGTCCCGGTCGAAGTCCAGCCCGCACTCGCCGATGGCCACGCAGCGAGGGTGACGGGCGAGGCTCTCCAGCGACGCGAGCGCGGCCTCATCGACGTGCCGGGCGTCGTGGGGGTGGACCCCCACCGTGGCGACGAGGTCGTATTCCTCGGCCAGCTCCAGCACCCGGGCGCTCTCCCGCACCGAGGTCCCGGTGAGCACCATCGTGCCGACCCCCACGGCCCGGGCCCGGGCCACGACGGCGTCGCGGTCCTTGTCGAAGCGGCGGTGGGCGAGGTTCACGCCGATGTCGATGAGGTGCATGGGGTGCGTCTCCGAGTGTTCCCTTGACCCTGTCGAGCCGGGGAGGGCCCCTCCCTCCCCAGCAACCATTCCCCTCCCTTGCGCAATCTTGACGCTCCCGCCCGTGACGTGCGGGTGACGCTCGTCGTCTCCCGGGGGCGTGTTCGCTATCCTCGCGCCGTTCCCCGGGTTGCCGCTTCGAAAGGAGAAGCCATGCCTCGCTCCATCGCCCACCTGCTCCCGTTCCTGTTCGCGACCGCCTGTCTCGACCTTGGCGGCGG
>RFKJ01000356.1 GCA_003694325.1 Deltaproteobacteria bacterium | reverse complement strand
TGGCTGAGGCCCACCTCGGGGAGGTGGTAGGCGGGAGGGGTGGCGAGCTTGCGCAGCAGCCCCAGCACCAGGTCCTCGGACAGGTGGGGGGACTTCTCGTGCCAACTGGCGTAGAGCGCCCGCACCAGGCGCCAGGGCGACGGCGGCCACTCGACCTCGCCCTCGTTGGGGTGGGTCCCCCACGGGCTGGCGTGATAGCGCCCGAGAGGGAACTCGAATCCGACGAGTACGGTCACGGCGCCTACTTCGCCTTGGCGTCCGACCACTCGACGTCGAGCGGACCACCCACACCCAACAGGGCGGCGCAGGCCTCCACACCGGTGCGGATACGGGCCTCGAGCTCGTCGGCGTCGGGCAGTGGGTCACCGGCCTGGTCGGTCACCGATCCCGACACGGCGAGATCGCAGGCTGTACGCAGGCGCATCCCGCCGTCGAGAAGGGTGCGGACCTCCCACAGGGCCACCGCCTCGAGGAGGTCGGTGGCCGCATCGCCCAGCCCGTAGGCGGCGATCTGGTCGCGGTCCACGGTGAAGTAGCCGACGATGCTGCCCGCGGTGTACTCGGTGCGGTGGAAGGGGATCGTGCCGTACCCCTCGGTCGATCCGCCGCCCTCGACGTTCTTGTGCCGCACGTGGTCCTTCTTGACCCCGCCGCTGTGGGCGGTCTTGACCTCGTGGGCCTCGACCACCGCCGTCACCGCCCGCTGGATCTTGGGCTGCCCGGGCCACTCCTTGTCCGAGAAGAAGACGCCGTGGATCAGGCACAGGGGGTCGAGGGCCATGACGGCGGCGGCGATGTGGCGGGCGGACAGGGGCGTGTCGTCCCGGAGGTCGAGCCGCTCCCGGATCACGTCCTTCATCGAACGGCCGTCGAGATCGGCGTCCTTGACGAAGGCCGACGCCAGGCGGTGGGCCTCGGTCCGGCTCGAGGTCAGGTACTCCCCGGTCGTCCCGTTCACCACCCGGACCCAGGGCAGGCCGGCGAGCGCGGGGACCGGCTGGTCGGCGCCCTCGTCCCATCCGACGGCTTCGAGGCGGTTGGCCATCGACTGGGGGGACTCCACCAGCAGGGACGGGACCCATTCGATCGTCCCGTCGGACTGGCGCACGGGCCGCTCGAACTCGGCAGCCCCGATGTCGGGGAATCCGGTCGGCTGGAGCAGGGAGCCGGTGGTGGGTTCGAGGCCGACCTCGTAGATCAAGCGCCTCTGGGGATCGACCGCCATGGTGTCACTCCTTGTCGTGTGGCTTGGTGTTGTGTGGATGAGATTCGGGTTCTGTCGTCGGGGCACCGGAGGTCCTGTCCCCGTTCACCGTGACGGCGAGCTCGAGGAGGCGGGCCTCGTCGTGCGTCGTCAGGGGCACGAGCAGAGCTGCCGCCAGGTGGTGGGGGTCCACCTCGCTCGCCACGATCGCCGGCGAGGCGAAGGCGGGATCGAGGCGTGCCATGCGCAGGCGCAGGTGGGCGGCACCCAGGACGCCAGCGGCGTCGCCGGCCACCAGGGCGGCGGGCCAGGAGCCCTCGGGGACCAGTTCGACGGGGGGCCGGCCCACGGCACGACCGGCGAAGAAGGGGGCGAGGGCGGCCAGGGCCGTCGGGGGCCGCAGGTGGTCCGGACCGCCGCCGTACCAGCCTCCGGGCACCAGGGATCTCCCCCGACCGGCCCGGGACCAGTCGAGAAGGAGGAAGCCGCTCAACAGGCGCCCGAGGCGCTGTTCGTCCACCAGGCCACGAGCGAGGGCGACCACATCGTCGAGGCGGGCCGCCACGGGTCGGACGGCGAAGGCCGGCTGCACGCCGACCGTCCCGCCCTGTTCGGCGGGACCCTCGGCGTTGCCGCCCGCCCGACCGGCCTGTTCGACCTCGACCACGCGGCAGGCCAGTACGTCAGCGAGCACAGACACCACGGGGCGCACACCGAAGCCGGCCACGGCGGTGGTGTCGGCCCATTGTGGCCACCGTGAGCCCTTCGCCTGCTCGATCGGCTGGACCAGGTGCCGGATGCCGCGCACCGCGCCCTCGCGCCGCTCGTACTGAGCCGCCAGAGCGGCGGCGAGCCGCACTTCGGGCGTCCCGTCGTCGCACACAGCGAGCCAATCCCCCGGTTTGAGGCCTGTCACCGGGGGGACGTACGAGCGAGACGAGCTGTCGCGCAGGGCACCACTGCGCGACACCGCGCGGTCCGCGGCGGCCAAGGCGATCAGCACCTCCTGGAAGGAGTCCGGACCGCCGTCGGCTGCGGCCGACCAGATGGCGTCCTCGAGAACGTTGCGGGCCGTGGCGATCGCCGCCGGGCGGTCGCCGCGCAGGCGGCGCAGGTGGCCGTCGACCTCGGCGAGCACGCCGACCCGGGGGTCATCGCGGACGCCCACCCGCCCGACGCTGTAGGCGAGACGGCTCTGGCCCCGCCGCTGAGCCACCGAGAAACGCACGAAGGAGTCGATGCCCCGGTCGACGCCCAGGGAGCGCACGGCCCGCACGGCGTCGAGACCGTCACCGGCCTGGTGACGCTGCCACTCGCACCGACCCTCCCGCGCCAGGCGGGAGAGCTCCCGGTAGGTCACCGGGCGCGACCAGCGGGGCGCCCAGAACTCGCCGGCATCCTCACCGCTGGCGCCCGAGGGATCCCCGGCAGCCGTCGACCGGACGGTGAAGGGGGCCGAACCCCCCGACGCCCCTGTGCGGTGGCGCCGACTGACCGCCGAGGCGAACAGGGGGACGCCCTCCAGGGCGAGGACGAAGTCCCAGGGATCGACGACCGTGTTCTCGACCGGTCCCGCCGGCATGTCGGCCTGACCGGGATACAGCAGCCCGGGGGACTCGGCGAGGAGCTCGGCCGGCGTGCCGAACAGGGCCGCGTCGACCCACTCACGGCGCTGCTCACGCGAGCGGGGTCGGCGGCCGGTGCCGAGAGAGTGGGCGAGATGGGTGAGGAAATGGGTCGAGTACTCCTGGCGGCCGTCGTTTCCCCCTGAGCCGCCCAGAAGACGGGTGTAGACCACCTTCTCGCCCACAGCGGCGACCGCATCGAGCCAGGCCAGGGCCCGGTCGGGAAGGTCCGCACGAAGGCGCCTGAGGAAACCCTCCTTGTCGTCGTTGACCGCCTTCTTCACGGCGGCGACATCGCCGAGTTCTCCAGCCAGCGCATCGAGCACCCGGCGAACCGCGTCCACTGCCGAGCGGAAGTCGGCGAAGCGTGGATGGTCCGACTCGATCAGGGCGCGGGCGTCATCCCCCTTCCGCCCCGCCGCGATCCAGCTGTCGTCGGCGTGCTTCACCCCGATGACCGCATCGCTGTTCCACGGGTCGAGTATCGGTGTGGGCGCGTAGTCGTCGAGGAGGAAGTCGACGAGGGCCGACGCGTCGAGCGTGCTGGTGAGGACGAACAGATCGCCGTCCCAGTGGCCCGTCGCGCCGGGGTCGACCTGTTCGCCGACGAGGCGCAGGAGCGCCACCGACTTCAGGTAGGCGCCGAGCGGCTCGATCGTGCAGCCCTCGAGGAGCAACTCGTGCCGGGGGGTCACGCCGAGCCTCCTTCCGACGGCTCCGGGAAGGTCGCCAGGTCGTCGGGCCCCGCGTCTTCGGCCGCGCTGGCCCGCCAGTCCGCCAGGCGGACCAGCGCCTCCAGGTAGGCGAGGGTGAAGGGCCCGAGCCGCTCGAGGAGGTCCAGGGCCCTCTCGGTCCACGACGGCGCACCGTCGTCGGGACGGCGTCCGAGTTCCATGCACGACAGCTCGAGCACGCACGCACCCACCACCCCACGGGGCGTCTCCACCGCCGGCATCTCGTCGCCATCCCTCACCCCCAGCGCCGTGCGCGATGTTCCGCCGCCTGCGCCGGGGTCGCTCACCTCGTCGGGCGCCGACCGGATGGCGAGGCGGACGCGCCCGTGATGGGCTGCCACCAGGTAGGTCACGAGGTTTCTCCACCAGTCACCGGCCGGTCGCCCGACGACGGGGTCGCCGGCGGCATCGAGGGCCAGAGCGCTCGCCAGTTCGTGGCGGAAGTGACGGCGCTCGCGGGCGTGACGGGCCTTGCCCGCCGACTTCGCCCACGGTCGGCCCGCTTCGACCCGAACCCGGTCGGCCTCGGGTGCGGAGCGCACCATGGTGTCCTGGAACACGGGGTGGGCCTTGCCGATGTCGTGGACCGCGCCCGCCATCACCACGGCCTCCGCCAGGTCCGAGTCCGACACCAGGTGACCCGCCAGAAGGGTCGCCTCGCGTTCGACGTCACCGAGATGGCGACCCAGGCGGACCCACCGTCCCCGCTGCAGGGAGGTCGGGTCGTCACCGACGCCGACATCGGACTCGAACTCCAGCGGGGTGTCGTCGGGTACCACGGGCGGAACCGGATCACGGACCGACGGGTCCCAACCCCGCTCCGGGTCGTACCCACCGGCGGCGGCGTCGGCGACGAGGATCATGCCGGGGCGCAGATCGGCGCCGCGGACCTCGACCCAGCGCTCGTCGAGGTGATCGTGGTACAGGACCCGCTTGTCGCGTTTGCGTACCTCCTCCACCCACTGTCGAGCACCGCTCACCGGCACGGGGCACAGCTCGTCGCGCACCGGCGCCGCCTGCTCGGCGAGCGCTTCGGCGGTCAATCCGCCGTCGGCCTCACGCCAGGCGATGGCCAGATCGAGCTCGTCGCCCT
>RFKJ01000355.1 GCA_003694325.1 Deltaproteobacteria bacterium | reverse complement strand
CTCCGGGGTTGACCGCCATGGTTCCCTTCGGTAGCGTTTCGCTCCCCGCGACGGACACCCCGTCGGAGTGCAGCGCGCCCTTGTCCCCCATCCGCGAGTCCATCCCGCGCGTCCCCGACGTGACGGTTCGCCCCGGCGACCCGCGCCTGCGGCTGTTTCGGCACGTGGTCGGCGCCCGGTTGCACCAGGTGCCGGAGATGGTGTGGCGGATCGAGGAGCGGACCGAGTGGGAGGACCCCCAACCCCTGGTGCCGGAGCGTGACTACAGCCTGCGCACCGGTGACACCCGACCGTTCCGCAAGACGGCGGAGCCGCGGCCGAACGCGCCCCAGCTCATCCGCCTCATCCAGCACCCCTTCGCCCTGCGCCCCGGGCGCCCGGTGCGGGACGAGTCCAAGGGTCGGCCGGCCCGGATCCGGGTGAGCGACCAGCAGCGCGAGCCCTTCGGTCGGGCCCTGGCCGGCGCCCTGGAACAGGGCCGGCGTCCCCGCTGGCCCAGCGCCACGGCGGTGCACCCCCCCCACCCCCGGCGGGAGCGTCCCTCGGCGGATGCCTGGCTGCAGGAGCGTGGCCGATGACCGATCCTCGCCTCCGCGGTGCCGAGCTCGGGCCGATGTCCGGCCGGAACATCATCGGCGAGGTGACCGAAGCGCTCCACCGGTTCATCCTCGACGGCTACGACATCGGGGAACAGCCGCCGCGCCTGGAGGAGGACCTCAGCTTCGTCCCCAAGGATCGCGAAGAGGTCATCTACATCTACATGTACCGGGTCGCCCAGAACCCGTCGCTGAAGAACCAGAAGCGCTTTCGCATGGCGCCGCTCTACGTCGGCGGGGACCCCGAGGAGGGCGGCGAGGTCTACTACCACCGCCCCCCGCTGCTCCTCGACCTGTTCTACATGCTGGGCGTCCACAGCCGGTTCCGCAGCGACGCGGAGCGCCTGCTCGGCTGGTTGCTGCTCCGTCTGCACGAGGCCACCCACCTGCTCTACCGGCCGCGCCGCTTCCTGCTGCCCGACGGACGCGCCGTGGACAGCCTGGGTCGGCCGTGGTCGCCGGAGATCGATCTCGACGAGGACAAGCTGCAGGTGGAGAAGGTCAGCCTGGCCCTCGTCGACGACCTCACGGTGGGCGACGCGATCAACTTCTACAGCCTGCATGAAGCGCCCTACCGGCCCTTCCTGACCTATCGAGCGCGCGTCGCGCTCGACGGTCCGTTGATCCGGTCGGAGGGTGGAACCACCATCAAGATGCCGCCGCTCGCTGCAAAAGCGCCCACAAGATCCGACGGGCCCCTTGAATCTCCGAGCGGTCGGATCAAGACTTCGCGAGCCAGGCCCGGGAGCCCTCCCACCGGGCATCGCGCACCGGGGCCTCGACCCCACTTCCTTCGGCGCAATGCCGATGCTGACCCAGACACGGAGGACTGAGGAATTCCATGGAATACCACACCCCAGGCGTATACATCCGTGAGGTCGACTCCGGTCCCAAGCCGATCTCGTCCGTCGCCACCAGCATCCCGGGCTTCCTGGGACTGTTCCCCTTCACCCCGGCCACCGACGCCGTGGCCATCACCGGCTCGGACGGCGTGCGCCAGATCCGCGGCAAGGTGATCCCGCAGCTCGTGGACACCAAGGGGACGATCAAGGGCGATGGCGAAGCGGCCACGACCGCCCTCACCCAGGCCTTCCGCCTGCGCCGCAACCAGGTCAAGGACGTCAAGAAGTACTTCGAGCTGCACGGCGCGCCGAAGGGAGGCGCCAAGGCTCCGAAGTTCGAGAAGGGCGCCAAGGGCCGCACCAAGGTGACCTACGAAGGCGCGACGCTGGAGGTGGCCGACACGATCCTGTCGGCCGACGGCAAGGTGGTCACCGAAAACGACCAGCTCGTCGAGGACCTGCTCAACCAGGTGCACGAGACCTTCCCGCTGGCCGCTCCCCAGCCGAAGACCGCCGCCGACGTGCTCGAGGTCTACGGCTTCACCTTCAAGGGGGCCGAAGGGACGGCGCTGCGCAGCGAGTACAGCATCCCGCCGGTCGCCGTGACCAACAAGGCGGAGTTCTTCCGGTGGCTGCAGAGCTTCTTCGCCCAGTACCTGCTGGAGACCCGGTCCATCGAGGAGCTCGTCGGCCAGACCATCGAGGACCCCGATGACGCCGCCGACGCGGTGTTCGAGGCCCTCGCCAAGGACGAGGCGCTGAAGAAGGAGTTCCGCGATTTCCTGTCGCAGCCCTCGGTGTTCAACTTCGTCAGCGCGGTCAACGGCTTCTACGACAACGGCGGCGGCAAGGCCTACGTCTACCTCATGGGCGTCCAGGACCTGGGCTGCAGCATCCGCGAGAACCAGGCCGACAAGCTGGGGCTCTACGCCTTCGACGACGCCGACGACGTGGCCCTGATGGCCGCGCCCGGGCTGAACCCGGCCCAGCAGAAGGAGGTGCTGGAGCACTGCGAGACCCGCAAGGACCGGTTCGCCATCCTCGACGGCCCCATCGTCAGCGACGGCTCCATGGACATCCCGGCCTCCGAGAAGGGGTACGGGGCCATGTACGTGCCCTGGCTGAAGGTGACCAAGCCCTCGTGGTTCACCGGCAACCAGGACCACATCCAGGTGGCGGGCCCCAACCGGCGCAAGCTGGTGAAGTGCAGCAAGAACGAGCTGTTCGTGCCGCCGAGCGGGCACATCGCCGGGATCATGGCCCGGGTCGACGGCGAGCGGGGCGTGCACAAGGCGCCGGCCAACGAGCTGGTCATGGGCATCACCGGCCTGTCGCAGAGCATCAACCGGATCGAGCAGGGCCAGTACAACGACCGCGGCATCAACGTCATCCGCGAGTTCAAGGACCGCGGCATCCGGGTCTGGGGTGCGCGCACGCTGGCCACCAAGAGCGATCCGAGCTGGAAGTACGTCAACGTCCGGCGCCTGTTCATCATGATCGAGCAGTCGATCATGCTGGGCAGCCAGTGGGCGGTGTTCGAGCCCAACGACCACACCCTGTGGAAGAAGCTCACCCGGGACGTCCGCGCCTACCTCATGCGCGTCTGGCGGTCGGGGGCCCTCTTCGGCCAGACCCCGGAGGAGGCCTTCTACGTCAAGTGTGACGAGGAGACCAACCCGCGGTACCTCATCGACGCCGGCCAGGTCAACGTGCAGGTGGGCATCTGCCCGGTGAAGCCCGCCGAGTTCGTCGTCTTCAGCATCGGTCAGTGGGACGGCGGCGCCCTCATCGAAGAGTAGCGCTCCGCTCCGCAGAGGGCCCGGGGCGGATGGACCGCTCCGGGCCTTCCACGCTCCCTCCGGCCACCCGGTCGGGGGGAAGCGCGTCCTCTCCTCCCCCCTTCCCCGCCACGTTGAGCCATCGGACCCGCCATGAACCTGCAGACCGAGTACGAATTCGTCCTCCCCCGGGGCTATGTCGACAAGGAGGGCAACCTCCACCGCGAAGGCGTGATGCGTCTCGCCAACGCCAAGGATGAGATCGTCCCCCTCAACGACCTGCGGGTGCAGCGCAACCGCGCCTACCTGATCATCGTGCTGCTCAGCCGGGTGATCACCCGCCTCGGCGACCTCAAGGAAGTCAACACCGGCGTCATCGAGAACCTGTTCGCCAGCGACCTGCGCTTCCTCGAAGAGATGTACAACCGCATCAACGAGGACGAGGCCACGGTGACGGTGACCTGTCCCGAGTGTGGGGCCCGGTTCGAGAAGGAGTTCGGTCGCCTGGGGGAATCGTAAGCTACCCCTTGGAAAACATCTTCCAGGAGGTAGCGTTCATCGCCTACCACTTCCACTGGGATCGCGACGTGATCCTGGAGATGTCCCATCGCGAGCGTCACGCCTGGGTGAAGCAGATCTCGTCGATCAACGACAAGATCAACTCATCCCGGTGAGACCGCTGCCGCGGGGGGCGTCCTCCCCGTGGACCCACGAAGCGCCCGGTGGGGTGGCCATCGACGCCCCACCCACCACCACAGGCTGCCTGCCCCCATGCCCGGCATCATCGTCCAGCACGCGCGCCTGCCCGACCGGAACCAGGGCCTGGTCCGGGGGGACATCGCGGGGATCATCGGGTTCATCGCCCAGGATCGGTGGCCCGACGGGGCGTCGGCGGGGGACTACATCGAGGTCGTCCTGCGCCGGGAGGGCGACCTGTGGGAGCACCCCGACCGGGGGTTGTTCGACCCGGCGGCCCGGCGGGCCGTGCGGGCCTTCTTCAAGAACGGCGGGGATACGGCCCACCTGTTCGGCGTCTGCATCCGGTCGGAGGCCGACCTGCGGGCGCCCTCGGGGGCGCTGGGGGTCCTCGGCCCGCTGTTCGATCGGCTGCGGTCGGAGGAGGACATCGGCCTGCTGGCGGTGCCGGCCGCGGCCTACATGCGCTGCGAGCTGTCGCCGCGCACCGGCGAGGTCCGGTCCGACTCCGAGGCCCTCTACGACGAGCTGCTCGCCCATTGCCGGGAGATGAACAACCGCTTCCTGGTGATGGACGCGCCCCGGGGGCTCCACGGCGACCCCCTGCTGCGGTGGGTGTCCGACCTGCGGGATCGGCACCCCGAGGATCGCTCCTTCGGCGCGCTGTACTACCCCTGGCTGCTGGAGGGCGACGACCTGTTCCCGCCCAGCGGCGCGATGCTCGGGGCCTTCGCGCGGACCGAGCTGGCGCATCGCCCCTTCGGGGTGGGGTGGCCGCCGGCCAACCTGCCGCTGGCCGGGGTGACCCACACCGAGTTCGAGCTGGACTGGGCTGAGGCCAGCGAGCTGGCCGAGCACCACATCAACCCCATCGTGATCCAGCCGGGGCGGGGCGTCGTGGTGTTCGGGGCCCGGACGCTGTCCCGGGACCCGGCGTTCATGCACATCAACAGCCGGCGTATCGTCAACATGATCGGCGAGCAGATCCGCCGCGACAGCGAGTGGGCGGTCTTCGAGACCAACAACCCGCACCTCTGGGACGTGCTCGAGCGGGACGTCCGCGTGCGGCTCGGTGAATTCTCTGCGGCGGGGTTGCTCTCGGGGGGCAAGGCAGGCGAAGATTATGCCGTCTCCTGTAGTGCGGAGAACAACCCGGCTCACCTGCGGGAACAAGGTCAGGTCAACGTCCTGATTCGAGTCCGGCCGGTGGGGACCACCGAGCAGATCGTCATCGACCTGCGCCTGGGTGGTGAAGACGAGTAGGAGAGCACGATGGCAAGCTGGATCGGTCGAGGCAAGGGACGCAAGGCAGCACAGCCTTCCGTGCTGACCCAGGGGGGCGTCGGTCGAGGCGGCGGGCGGCCGGGCAGCCAGCCGTCCGTGCCGGGCGTGGGCGGACCGGGCGCTGGCGGCGGGCGGCTGGGCAGCCAGCCGACCATCAGCTCGCCCAGTTCGTGGGTGGGCAAGGGCAAGGGCCGGGCTCCCCAGGGAGCGGGGATCTCCGAGAGCGAGACGCTGGGGACCCGCAGCACCAACAGCACCGGCCAGATGACCTCGGGCGGGGATGCCCACGTCGCCGATCCCGAGGGCAACTTCGTGTTCGCCCTGGAGATCAAGGGGATCGAGGTGGCCCAGTTCCTGGAGTGCTCGGGGCTCAAGACCAGCACGACGGTGTTCGAGCTGGAAGAGGGCGGGATGAACCACCGGGTCCACAAGCTCCCCGGGCAGTCGCGCTGGGAGAACATCGTCCTGCGCTACGGCGTCACCAACGACGTGTCGCTGATGGGCTGGCGGGGAGAGGTCCTGGAGGATGACTTCGGCTCCGGCAACCGCCGCAGCGGCTCCATCGTGGTGAAGAACAACCAGATGGAGGTCGTGCGCCGCTACAACTTCGTGGACGCCTGGCCGGTGTCGTGGGAGGGCCCCAGCTTCTCCGCCAACGGGGCCGAGATCGCCATCGAGAGCATCGAGCTGGCACACCACGGGATCTTCGTGAGCTGAGCGGGCTCGCTTCAGCCGGGCAGGAGACGAGGCCACCCCAGATTGGATCGGAGCGGACACATGGACGGGCAGGAACGGCAAGGGCTGGGAGCCAGGCTGTCGGAGCGCCTGCTTCGACGCACCCGCGTGGGCGCGCGGCTTCGCCTCGCCGACACGCTGCTCGCACGGTTCGGTGTGTTCGACGATTGGGGTGGCAAGCTGCTCACCGAGCCGGTGCGCGACGGGGACGCCGAGGGCATGGTGACCCTCTCCATCCAGCCCTACCTCCGCCGGCTCCGGCGCCTGGCCTGGGCCCGCCGCCGGAGGGAAGGGCGGCTCGCCCAGCTCCAGGGCCGGTTTGCGCTGCACACGCGGGCGTCGGCGCTCCGCCGGCTGCCGGGGGCGGAGGTCGAGTCCCGGACCGCTGCGGCGCGGTGGTGGGCCCTGGGCGAGCCGGGGGTGTTGTCGTCCAGCGAGATGGTGCTGCCCGAACCGGCGGTCGCGCGGGCTGCCCCGGTCGAGGTGGAGCCCGCGGCGGCCCCGGTCGGTCGTGGCGCCGCTCCCGCGCGGGGCGGGCGGGGCGTGTCCAGCCCCTGGTTGCAGACCCCGTGGAGCGGGGCCCGGGTCATTCGCGGCGGTCGGGCCCCGACCGACGCCGGCGGAGAGCCGGCGAAGGCGGCGGCCGGGCGGTCGCGGGGCGGCCGGAGTTCTTCGGTCTCCGCCTTGCAGCGGGCCGGCCAGCGGGCCGACGCGGTCCGCGCGTCGCAGGACCCGGTTGCCCGGCAGATCGAGGCCGCGGCCCCGATGCTGTCCCGCACCCGCCGCGGTCGGGCCATCGCGCGCGAGCTGGTGGAGCTGGTCGAGCTTCCTCCGCAGGAACGCGCCGTCCGGGTGCGTCGGCTGGTCCGCCGCGCCGGCGCGGTGGTGCGTCCCGTCGTCGAGGAGGTGGAGGCACGCGTACCCGACGCCCGCGTCACGCCGGTGACGGTGGCCGCAGGGCGGATGCCCGAGCGCGGTGGCGCGAAGCCGGCCCGCGGCCTGCGGCCGGTCATGGCGTCATCCCCGGTGATGCAGCCGGTGCGGCCGGCGATCCCGGTGG
>RFKJ01000354.1 GCA_003694325.1 Deltaproteobacteria bacterium | reverse complement strand
TGGTGGAGCTGCCCGGCCACCCGTTCTTCCTGGCGTGCCAGTTCCACCCGGAGTTCACCAGCCGACCGCTGGCACCCCACCCGCTGTTCGTGGGCTTCATCCGGGCGGCCCTGGCCCATCGCCGCGCCCGGGAGGAGAAGGGGCGGTCGGGCGAGGAACGGCCGGGCCCGGCAGCGGGCGGGGCCGCGGAGGTCCGCGCGTGATCGGACCGGGTGCCCTGGTCTCGGCGTGGTTGGCCGGCTGCGGAACCGCGCCGGCGCCGGACGAACCCGGCGGACCCCGCCTGTCGGTCGAGCGCGCCCACCTGGTGGCGGCCGATGGGCTGGAGCTGACGGTCGCCCGGGCCACCATCGACGACGACGGCCGGGGGGAGGGCCAGCAGGTCCGGGCCCGACTGCCCGCCCCGGAGCCCGGCGGCCCCCCGGCGGGTGGCGGCCGGTCGGAGGCTCAGGAGGCTCCGGGGGCGGACGCGGCGCCCCCGCTGACCATCGAGGCGCCTCGCTCGGAGTGGGACATGCCGGCCCGCTCGGTGCGGTTCTACGGGGGGGTCCAGGCTCGCCGGGGGCCGGTGTCCCTGACCTGCGACGAGCTGGTGGTGCGCTATGCCGGCGATGACCGGGTCGAGCAGGCGGTGGCCACCGGGACGGTGGTGGTGGAGCGCGACCAGCGGCGGGCGACCGGCACGCGGGCAGTGCTCACGACCGCCGACGGGCGGATCGAGTTGACCGGCGACCCGGTGATCACCGAGGGGAGCAGCACCCTGTCGGGAGAGCGCATCGTGCTGTTCCTCGACGACGAGCGGGTGCGCTGCGAGCGGTGCCGCCTGGTCGTCGATGGCGACGCCCTGCGGCCGTCGCCGTGACCCCGAGGCCGGGTGGCGACGTGGGCGCGGGCGAGGAAGGGCTGTCGGTCGCCGGGCTGGTGCGCAGCTACCGGGGGCGCCGGGTGGTGGACGGCGTGTCGCTGCAGGTGCGCCCGGGGGAGGTGGTCGGCCTGCTCGGACCCAACGGCGCCGGCAAGACGACCTGCTTTCGACTGGTGGCCGGCCTGCTGCCCGCCGACGAGGGCCGGGTGTGGCTGGACGGACGGGACCTCGCGGGCCTGCCCCTGTGGCGGCGGGTGCGGCGGGGGCTGGGATACCTCGCCCAGGAGCCGGCGGTGTTCCGGAGGCTCCGGGTGCGCGACAACCTCGCCGTCGCCCTGCCGGCGACGGAGGGGAACCGCGAAGCGGCGGTCGCTGCCCTGCTCCGGCAGGCGGGTCTGGAACGGGTCGCCGACCAGCTCGCCGGCCAGCTCTCCGGCGGGGAGCGGCGACGCCTGGAGATCGCCCGGTGCCTCGCGGCGCGTCCCCGGGTGCTGCTGCTGGATGAGCCCTTCGCCGGGGTCGACCCGGTCGGGGTCGCCGACCTGCAGCGCCGGGTGCGGGGCCTGGCGGCCCGGGGCCTGGGGGTGCTGGTGACGGACCACGCGGTGCGCGAGACCCTGGGCATCTGCCATCGCGCCCTCATCCTCGACCAGGGACGGGTGGTCGCAGCGGGAAGCCCGGCGGAGGTGGCAGCGGATCCCCACGTGCGCGCCCGGTACCTGGGAGAAGACTTTCGATTGCAGAGCTGAAAGGAGGGCGCGGCATGCGGGTGATCGGGGACATCGGGTCGCGGCGGTGGTCGCACTGGCACGATTGGTGCATACAATGGGGGTGCGCCCCGGCGTCGCCGGGCACGCCTCGTGTCCCAGCGGGATGCTGACCGTCCACTGCCCTCGTTCCCCCCTCCGCCCGCCTCCCTCCCCGGACCTCGCTGCATGGCGATCGACCTCCGCCAGACGCAGAAGCTGTCCCAGCAGCTCGTCATCACCCAGCAGCTCCAGCAGGCCATCAAGCTGCTGCAGCTCAACCACCTCGAGCTGATCGAGACCGTCCAGCAGGAGATGCTGGAGAACCCCACCCTCGAGGAGATCCCGGGGACCCAGGCATCGACCACCAGCGACGCCGAGCGGGTGCTGCAGGAAGGCGCCCAGGCCCAGCAGCAGGACGTGGTCGAGCAGAACAACGGCGCCGAGGACAACGGCATCGACTGGGAGAAGTACCTGCGGGACCAGTCGGCCAACGCGTTCAAGACCGGGTCCACCGGGCCCAGCCGGTTCGACGACCTGCCCCCCATCGAGACCACCCTCACCGAGAACGAGTCGCTGGTCGACCACCTCATGTGGCAGCTCTCGCTCACCCCGTGCACTGACGAGGAGCGCGAGGCGGCCGCGGCGATCATCCACAGCCTCGACCACCGGGGCTACCTGGTCGAGTCCCTGGACACCATCCAGGCGCAGGTGGATGTCGACCGCGAGATGGTGGAGGGGGCCCTGGAGATCGTCCAGAGCTTCGACCCGGTCGGCTGCGGGGCGCGGGACCTCGCCGAGACGCTGGCCCTGCAGGCTGCCTACCTCTGGCCCGAAGACCCGTTCATCTGCCGCATCGTGACCGAGCACCTGCGGGACCTGGAGACGCGCAACTACGCCAACATCGCCCGGGCGCTGGACCTGGAAACCGAAGACGTGGTCGAGTACCACAAGATGATCCAGCAGCTCGAGCCCTGGCCGGGGCGGGCCTACGCCGAGCCGCCGAACAACTACATCATCCCCGACATCTACGTCGCGCGGATCGGGGGTGAGTGGCAGATCGTCCAGAACGAGGACGGGCTCCCCCGGCTGCGGGTCAGCCGGTACTACCAGCAGGTGCTGCAGGACAAGGGCAGCAGCAAGGAGGACCGGCGCTACATCAAGGAGCGGCTGGACTCGGCGGACTTCCTCATCAAGAGCATCTACAAGCGCCAGCGCACGATCCACAAGGTCATGCAGTGCATCCTGGACCGGCAGCGCGACTTCTTCGAGCGTGGCCCCGAGCACCTCAAGCCGATGGTGCTGCGCGATGTCGCCGACGAGATCGGGGTCCACGAGTCGACCGTGTCCCGGGTGACCACCAACAAGTACGTCCAGTGCCCCCACGGGATCTTCGAGTTGAAGTACTTCTTCAACGCCCGGATCCAGTCGACGCGGGGCGATGACCTGGCCGGAGAGGCGGTCAAGGAGAAGATCCGCAAGCTCATCTCCGAGGAGGACCCCAAGAAGCCCCTCTCCGACAGCAGGATCGTGAAGCTTCTCGCCCAGGACGGCGTGAAGATCGCCCGCCGCACCGTGGCCAAGTACCGCGAGCAGATGGGAATCCTTTCGAGCAGCCAGCGAAAGCGGCTGTTCTGACCCGCCCGGGATCCCCGGGCCATCGACCACCGACCACCCCAGGAGCGCGGATGCGACTCGAGATCTCCTTCCGGAACACCGACGCGACGGATGAAGAGAAGGAAGCACTCACGGAGCGCGTGCAGCGCAAGATCCAGAAGGTCACCCGCTTCTTCCGGGAGCCCATCGAGGGCTCCCTGACCGTGCGGGCGCTCAAGGTCGGCTTCGCCGGCGAGCTGCACCTGTCCGGCGCGGGCGACCAGAAGCTCACGGCACGCACCGAGGCCGACGACCCCGTCGCGGTCATCGACGGGCTGATCCACACCGCCGCCCGCACCGCGCGCCGGCAGCACGACCGGCGGATTCGGCGGTCGCAGAAGGGTGGGCCGACCCCCGACGGCTTCGCGGGCACGAGCTTCGTCCTGGCCGAGGACGAAGACCAGGACCTCGAGACCGAGGAGATCCGCGCCGGCCTGGATTCGGCGGACCTGACGGCGTGATCGGCTGATCACCGGTGCTCGGCCGGCTCGCCCGGCCGAGCGGCTGCCCCGGAGACTGGATGCCTGGTGACGGCCAAGGCCCCGCGGGGCTCGAAACCAGCGTGCGGTCGTTGCTCGACGACGGCGAGGCCCTCGGCCTGCGGTTGCTGGCCGGCGCCGGGGGCCTGGACCGGCCGCTGACCGTCGCGGCGGTCGCCCGCCCGGCCCGGGAGATGGGGCGCGACGTCCAGGCGCCGCCCGGAGCCGTCGTCCTGCTGGGTCCGGAGGACCTCGCGTGGTTGCGGGTGCGGAGCGAGGACGAGCAGCGCGCCGTGCTCGAGTCCCGCCTCGCCCCTCCCCCGCCGGCGGTGATCGTCTGTCGCGGGATCTACCCGCCGGACAGCCTGCTGGCCGTGGCCGAGCGGCTGGGCATCCCGTTGTTCATCACCCGGCGCCCGACGGGCGAGGTCGAGCATGCGCTGACCGAGCGGCTCCGGCGGTGGCTGTGCCCGACGGAGCGGGTCCACGGGGTGCTGGTCCAGGTGCACAACCTGGGGGTGCTGCTGCTCGGAGCCAGCGGCATCGGCAAGAGCGAAACGGCGCTGGAACTGGTCCTGCGGGGGCATCGGCTGGTGGCCGACGACGTGGTGCTGTTGCAGCGCGCGGGACCGGCCCTCCTCGGGGAAGGTCCCGAGCTGTTCCAGCACCACCTCGAGATCCGGGGGCTGGGCGTGCTGCACGCCGCCGACCTGTTCGGACACGCCGCGGTCCTGGAGAAGACCGCGGTGCACCTCGTCATCGAGCTGGTGGGGGCGGACGAGGCCATCGGCGTCGACCGGACGGGGCTCGTCGAGCCCACCTGGGAATGCCTGGGCGTCCGGCTCCCCCTGGTGCGCCTGCCGGTGCGACCGGGTCGGAACCTTGCCCTGCTCATCGAGGTGGCGGCCCGCAACCAGATCCTCAAGCGCCGGGGGATCCACTCGGCGCGGCGCTTCGCCGAGCGCCTCGAGTCCCGGTTGCGTGAACAGGAGCCCGATGAGGGTTGACAGCGGCCCACCCATCGGCCACCTGTCTGTTCCATGCTTCCTGCCCTTCTCCTGCTTGCCGGCTGCTCGGACACCGGGCTCGGGGTAGCCACCGCCGACAACGCCACGGCACCGGACATCGAGGTGTCGCCGGGGCTGTTGGACTTCGGGGCGATCCCCCTCGACGGGGTCGGGCGGGGCGAGGTGGAGGTGCGCAACCTCGGCGATGCGGCCCTGACCCTCGACCGGGTGGAGCTGAGCGGGGACGCGGCCTTCGCGCTCACCGAGGAGGTGGACCGGCTCTGGATCGAGTCGGGGGGCTCGGCCGTCCTGGAGCTGGAGTATCGCCCGATCAATGCGTCGGATGCGGGGTTCGCCACCCTGTACAGCGACGACCCCGACGAGCCGGCCCTGCCGGTGTCGCTGGTGGGCCAGGGCGCCTTTCCCTCGCTGCGCATCGATCCCTCGCCGGTCGAGGTGGGCGACGTCGAGCTGTGTTCCTGGGCCGAGCAGGTGGTGCACTTCGACAACATCGGGGAGGACGACCTCGAGCTGCGCCAGCTCCTGCTGACCGGCGAGGGGATGACCCTGGTCGACGCGCCGGAGCTGCCGCAGGTCCTGGCGCCGGGCGAGGGGACGGTGGCGACGGTGCACTTCGAGCCCGGCCGCGCCGCCGGAGTCGCCGGCGAGCTGTGGGCCGACAGCAACGACCCGGCGGGCGCCAAGCAGGCGGTGGTATCGGCGACGGGGGTGGTCGATGGGCAGGTCGAGGTCGAGGAGCACTTCCGGCAGCCCGACGGACCCTGGCAGAGCAGCGACATCATGTTCTACGTGGACCGGAGCTGCTCGATGGTCGACGACCAGGCCAACCTGGTGGGCAACATCGACCTGCTGGCCCAGGCGCTGGATGCGGCGGCCTCGGACTGGCAGATGATGGTCACCGTCGATGACAACGGCTGCCACGACGGCGACTTCCTCAACCCCGAGACGGACGATGTCCCGGGCCGGTTCCAGGCGGCGCTGGACGCCGCGCCGGGAGAGTTCACCGAGGCGGGGCTGACCATCATCACCAACGGCATCGAGCGGTCCCTGGGCGGTGGCTGCAACGACGGGTTCCTGCGCCCGGACAGCAAGACGCTGCTGGTGGCCGTCTCGGACGAGCCCGAGCAGTCGCCCGACCCCTGGCAGGACTACGTCGCGCGGATCCAGGCGCTGGCGCCCACGGCGGCGGTGGTCGCCGTCGTCGGCGACCCCGAGACCGGGTGCCCGACGGCCGAGCCGGGCACCGGCTACATCGAGGCGGCGGACGCGACCGGGGGGGCGTTCCTGTCGATCTGCTCGGCGGACTGGGGGCGGTACTTCGACATCGTCGGCGAGCTGGCCACCGAGGGGCCGCGAGACCGCTTCGAGCTGCGGTGGCCGGCCGAGCCCGACACCATCGAGGTCGAGGTGGACGGTCAGCCCTCGACGTCCTGGACCTACGAGCCGGACCCGCCGGCCATCGTCTTCCAGA
>RFKJ01000353.1 GCA_003694325.1 Deltaproteobacteria bacterium | reverse complement strand
CTTGCCCTCGGGGCAGACCAGGGTGCAGCGGCCGCAGGTGTCGCAGGCGGGGCGGTGGGTGTCCTGGCCGGGGAACAGCCCGTAGGGACAGGCCCGCTGGCACAGGTTGCAGGTGCGGGGGCAGGGGGTCGGGCGCTTGCGCAGGCGCAGCCGGCTGCCCCGCCCCACCACGGCGAGCAGGGCGCCGGTGGGGCACAGGCTGTGGCAGATCTGCCCCGGGGCGACGAGGCCGTCGACGAGGAGCATCCCGACGAACGCCGCGCCCGCGGCGCCGATCCCGCCGGAGAGGACGACGGAGATCACCCCGCTGGACAGGGACAGGTACGGCAGCAGGAAGTGGAACACGCCAGCGCCGGCGCTGGCGGCGAACAGCAGCCCGGCGACCCCGACCCACAGGCCCACCCGGGGCAGGGCCACCGCCGGCAGGGGCAGTCCCAGGCGCAGCAGCCCCAGGCGGACCGCGCTGGACAGCTCGAACAGCAGGCGAGCCGGGCAGATGAACGAGCAGTACAGCCTGCCGAGCGCCAGGGCCAGCACCAGCGGCACGAGGGCACCCAGCAGCATCGCCGCCGGCGGCCCGTGGCCCTGGGCCAGCACCGCCCCGGCGGCCCACGGGTCGACGAAGGTCCAGCCGGCCACCCGGAAGGCCCAGGGCGCGCCCAGCGTCGACTCGGACAGCTCCAGGGCCCGGTGGCCGGTCCACTCCCCGAGACCGGTGAGGGCGCGGTCGTTGATGTCGTAGAGCGTGGCCCAGGCGTCGTTGGTGAGCAGCCCGACCAGGCGGGCGCTGTTGTGGGCGACCTTGTAGTTGCGCCAGTGGGTGCCGACGGCGGCGTAGACGAGCGTGGCGAGCACCGCGAGCTGGCAGAGCTTGCGCAGCACCGCCCAGGCCCGGTGCCGAGCGGTCGCCGCCGGTCGCCGACCGGCCCCGTGGGTGGGCCGCCCGCCGCTCATGCCCGCCCCACCGGGATCACCGCGATCGCCTGGGGAAGGTGGATGCAGGCCTGCTCGCACAGCCCGCAGCCGATGCAGTGGTCGGCGTGGACGGTCGGCTGCTCGAACAGGCCGATGCTCATCGCCTTGCCGGGGAAGGGGCAGGCCCGGTAGCAGACCCCGCAGGTGCGGGGCGGGTCGGCGTAGGAGTAGCACATGTCCTTGTTGAGCCGGGCCACCCCCATCTTGACGGTGGCCATGACGGTGTCGGGATCGGACTCGACGGGCTGGAGGGCGCCGGTCGGGCAGACCTGGGTGCACTTCATGCAGGCCACGCAGCCGCGGGTCCGGGCGTGGATGTAGGGGGTGGCCACCTCGGCCAGGCCGGCGTCGAGTCCGTGGAACTCGATGCAGCCGTTGGGACAGACCTCTCCGCACTGGAAGCAGCGGATGCAGCGGGAGAGGAACTCCTGCTCGCCGACGGCTCCGGGGGGGCGCAGCAGGCGCTTGCCCCGGACCTTGGACACCATGCCCATGGCCCGGCCGCCCACGGCGCCGGCGAGGGTCAACGCGGCACCGAGCAGGGTGCGGCGGGAGAGGTCAGGGGACACGATACGCACTCGGGAGGGGGACGGGGACACCGTCACACGGGGGGGCGCACCCGGCGAACGACCAGGCCGGTCAACCACACGGCGACGACCACCAGCGGGGGAATGGCCGCCCGGGTGCGGGCGGCCCGGGCCTCGGCCCGCGGATCGGGCAGGCCCAGCCGGAGCCCGGCGGCCGGCCCGTCGACCAGCTCGATGCGGGCCGGCAGGGTGCCCCGGAAGGCTGCCTCGTACAGCGACGGCTTGGGCGTGCTGCGGGGCTCGCGCGGCCGCTCGAAGCGCAGCTCGGCAACCCCGGCGGGGTTGTCGATGCGGACGGTGAGGGGACCGCGCCAGGGCTCTCCCGGTGACTCCTCGACGTAGAGTCGCACCTGGTAGAGCCCGGTGGCCGGTTCGGCCGTGCCCACCGCCACGACGCCGTGGGGGCCCGGGACCTCGATGAAGGCCGAGGGCGCGGCGGATTCGCCGCTGGACAGCTCGGCGGCGGCCCCCCGCTCGATCGCCAGGCCCTCCGCCGGGGGCATGAACGGCGTGGACACGCCGGAGTTGAGCTGGACCACCTCCGGCGCCCGGGCGGGGCGGCAGCCGGACAGGGCCGGCATGGCGACCAGCAGCAGGACCGCGGCACGGGTGGCGTGCAGGTGGGTCTTGCGGCCCAGGTGCACCGTCAGGCGGTTGTTGGGGCAGACCCGGGTGCAGCGGCCGCAGCCGTCGCAATCATCGTCGGGCGCACCGCCGCGCGGGTCGAGCCCCAGCCAGCACGCCTGCTCGCAGAGGTGGCAGCCCCGGGTGCAGGCCCGCTCGGTCACCGAGGCGAGGCGCAGGACCCGCCACCGCCCGAGCAGGCGCTGCCAGGCACCGGCGGGGCACAGGCTCCGGCACACGCCGTTGTCCCACAGCAGCAGGTCCGCGAGCAGCAGGGCCCCGAGCCAGCCTCCCCAGGCCCACGCTCCCCCGAAGAACAGGCTGAAGACGACCCGACCGGTCACCAGGTAGGGCAGGACCAGGGTGGCCAGGCCCACGCCGGCGATCGGGGCGGCAACTACCGCCGCCAGCAGCGCCCATCGCAGCCAGGAGGGGGGCTGCAGCGACAGCACCAGTCCGCGCCGGTGCAGGGGCCGGCGCACTCGATGGACCGCGCGAGCCAGCACACCGTAGGGGCACAGGTACCCGCAGAAGAAGCGGCCGGCGAGGATCTGGAAGGCGACGACCAGGATCGCGCCGATGAGCAGGCCCTGGGCGTGGGCCGGCAGGCCCCCTTCGGGCAGGACACCGGTCCACAGGGACAAGGCGGCGATGGGGTCGGTCAACTCGATGCCGCCGATGCGGACCGACCAGGGCGCGCCGACGATGGCGCCGGTGGCGGCGTCCGGCGCGTTTCCCACCGTGGCGTCGAGGAGCGCCCGGGTGGGAGCGGCGAGGGGCCCGTACCGCCAGGACAGCTCCTCGGGCGACCACGACCGGGCCGAGGTGATGCTCCATACGCCGATGATGGGCGCGGCGAGGACCAGCGACCACGCCAGGCCCTGGAGCAGGCGCCGGATGATGGCGTTCACGTCGCCTCTCCTTCGATCCGGGGAGACCAGGGGGGGCCGGACCAGCGGGGCCCCGGCTCGTCGCGGAACACCCGGATGGCGGCCGGGACCTGGGGACACCGCTCCTCGCAGCGCCCGCACCCGACGCAGGCGTCGAGCACCTCGGGGCGGGCGCCGGGGCCCAGGACGATGGCGTCACCGGAGTAGGGGCAGGCGTCGTGGCAGACGCCGCAGATCCGGCCGAGGTGGCTGAGGCAGAGGCCCTCGTCGACGTAGGCCAGCCCCATCCGGACCTGGTCCAGCACCGCGCTCCGCTCGGCCTCCACCGGGGTCAGGGCGCCGGTCGGGCACACCTGGGTGCAGCGCATGCAGGTGTTGCAGCCGGCGCGACGGGGGACGATGTAGGGAGTGCCGGCCACCGTCGGCGATGCCCACGGGGGGTGGAACTCGATGCAGCCGGCCGTGCAGACCTCACCGCAGCGATAGCAGCGGATGCATCGGGACAGGAAGCGATCGCGCGGGCCGGCGGTCGGAGGCAGCAGGGTGCCCTCGGGGCTGGAGGCGCCGGCGGGACGTCCGGTGGCGGCACAGCCCGCGGAGAGGGCGCCACCGACCAGCGTGTAGAGGGCTTGTCGGCGGTTCATCGGGGCCTCCGTCGGGAGAGGGGCGCGGGATGGCGGGTCTCTCCTCCCCGGCCCGGGCGGGAGCCCGGGGCGGTCTTCGCGGGGACCGGGGGGGAGTTGCGCGGGAGGTGGCGCCGGGCGACCATCCGGTGAAGGCGGGGATGGACGCCCGGCGACCGGTCAGGCCTTGAGCTTGTTGACCCGCCCGGCGAGCTTCTTGAAGTCCACCTGGCCGCTGACCGGGTCGAAGGCCCGGTGGCTGACGGCATTCACCAGCCACCGGTTGTCCTTCGGATCGGCCGAGTCGGCGACCGACAGGTTCCACGGCGAGAACAGGTAGCCCTTGGGCACCAGGTTGCGGGCGGGGCGGACCACGCTGTCCAGGCCGATGCTCACCCGCGCCTGGTACTTTCCGCGGCGGGTCTCGATCTCGACCCACTCGCCGTCCTCCACGCCCAGTTCCTTGGCGTCGTCGGGATGCATCTCGACGTACTGCTCCGGAACCAGCTTGCGGGTGGTGCCCGACCGGATCGTCTTGCTGGTGTGGAAGTGCTCGTAGACGACGCCGAGGCCGACCCAGAACGGGTACTTGCCCTCGGGCACCTCCTCGGCCTTGCGGCCCAGGTAGTCCGAGTCGGGCAGCTCCGGGGTCAGCGCGTTGTCGCGGGCCTTCTCCAGCAGGTCGAGGTGGTCGATGGCGTAGAAGCCCTCCTCGGCCCCCATCCGCATCAGCTCCTTGGTGATCGCCTCGCGGTCGGTGTAGTCCTGCTCGCAGACGTGCATGTGGAGCTTGCCGTCGGCGTGGCGGAAGTCACCGTAGGGCTTGTCCTTCCAGCTCGGGTCCTCCTGGTTCATGTACCGCCGCCTGGTCCCTCCGGCCTTGGCGATCTCGTAGGTCGGCGCCGGCCACTGGATGCCGCGGTGCTGGCGGATCTGGTCGTAGAGGCCGATTCCGTCCCGCTCCTCCACCTCCAGCATGCCGGTCAGGTCGGCGTCGCTGCCCTTGGATGCCTTCACGAAGTCACGGAAGACCTCCTCGGGGTCGTAGAACCCGTTCTCCTTGCGCTGGTAGGGGAAGATCTCCTCGCCGTTCAGCCCGAGCTTTTTGGCGATGAGCTTGCCCTTGTCGATGACCATGTCGATGTCCGGGCGGGTGCCGGGCACCGGGTTGGCCGTGCCGTCGCAGACATAGAAGCGGCGCTCCGACTGGATGTAGGTCCCGCCGACCCACTCGCCCCAGGTGGAGGCCGGCAGGATGACGTCGGCGTACAGGTTGTTGGGCGCGTGCCGGTAGATCTCCTGGGCGACGACGAACATCCGGGACAGGGCCGGGCGGACGAGCTTGTTCTGGTCCGGCAGGTCGATGTGCGTGGCGTAGATGAGGAACATCGCGTGGACGTCCCCCTTGAGCGCCCGCTCCATCATGCCGATGGCCATGCCGGGGTTGCCGGCGCTGGCGACGGCCTCCAGCCGTTCCCGCGGGATCCGCCAGGAGTCGGCGATGTGGTTCCGCCAGGCCTCGTTGTTCAGCCCCTGGTTGAACGGCAGGCGGCCGGTCAGGCCTCCGGTGAGCCGCTCGCCCATGGCGTTGGGCTGGCCGGTCATCGAGAAGGGGCCGCAGCCGGGCCGCCCGATGTTGCCGGTCAGGGCCATCAGGTTGATGAGGTTGACCGTGTTGTTCTGGCCGTGGAGGTGCTGGTTGTAGCCGATGCCCCAGAAGGACAGCACGCCACCCTCTCCCCGCTCCCGGCCCTTGACGCTGGCTTCGGCCCACTTCTCGGCGACCTTCCACAGGTACTCGGGGTCGATCATCGTCATGTCCGCGACCTTCTCGGGCGCGTAGCGCTTGACGGCCTCGGTGTAGGCCTCCCAGCCGGTGGTGTGGTTCTTGAGGAGGTCCCAGTCGACTGCATCCTTGAACTTCGTCAGCATGCAGTACGCCAGGGCGTTGTGGATGCTGATGTCGCCGTTGATGGTGCTGAAGTGGAAGCTGTTGTCGGGGTCGATCTCCTCGTAGCCCTGGACGGTCCCCGTGCGCCGGGGATCGACGACCAGGGTGGGGATGTCGTTCTTCTTCTTGTGGTCGGCGATGCGCCAGAAGACGATGGGGTGCGACCCGCGGCAGTTGTGGCCCCAGTGGGTCACCATGTCGGACTTCTCGATGTCTTCGTAGGCCGTCGGCGGCGTGTCGCTGCCGAGGCTCTTGAAGTAGCCGGTCACCGCCGAGGTCATGCACATGCGGGCGTTGGCCTCGATGGTGTTGCTGCCGATCACGCCCTTCATGAACAGGTTCTCGAGCCACTGCCCCTCGACGGGGAGCTGGCCGGAGCCGTACAATCCGACGCTGTTGCCGCCCTTCGCCTTGACGATGTTGGCGATCTTTTCGGCGACCAGCTCCTCGGCCTCCTCCCAGGTGGCCTCGCGGAACATGTCGTCGTCGAAGTGCCCCTTGGTCTGGGAGACGTGGCCGGTGAGCGGGTCGCTCATGTCCTTGCGGATCAGGGGCCTGGTCAGGCGATCGACGT
>RFKJ01000352.1 GCA_003694325.1 Deltaproteobacteria bacterium | reverse complement strand
GGGTGGAGCTGGGCAGCAGCCTCGACGGGGTCGGCTTCGGGGTCCACGACCTCGGAGCCCTGCAACGCTGCCGCACGGCGGCCGACGTCGTCGCCCTGGTGGGCGCCCCGCCGGCGGGGGGCGAGGCGCAGGGCCGGCAGGACGAGCCCCCCATCGAGCTGCCCGAGGTGGTGGCGGCGCCGCTGCGCGATGCCATGGCGGTGGTCCAGCGACACTTCAACGGCGAGTTGCTCGGGACCCGGGTCCTCGGGCGGGCATTCATCCCCCGCAACCGCAACGTCATCGTGGTGGCCAACCACACCAGCCACCTGGACATGGGCCTGGTGAAGTACGCCCTGGGCGACTACGGCGAGGGGATGGTGTCGCTCGGCGCCCAGGACTACTTCTTCGAGGGCAATCGCTGGAAGGTCGCCTACTTCGAGCACCTGACCCACGTCCGCCCGCTGGACCGGACCCGGGGCTTCCGGCAGAGCCTGCGGCAGGCGGCGGCCGCGGTGGAGGAAGGCAACGTCGTCCTCATCTTCCCCGAGGGCACCCGCCAGACGACGGGGCGCCTCGGCGAGTTCAAGCCCCTGGTGGGCAAGCTGGCCCTGGACACCGGCACCGACATCCTCCCCGTGCACATCGACGGCGCCTACGAGGCGATGCCCAAGGGGGCCGTCGTGCCGAAGCGCCGGGGGATCACGGTCCGGATCGGACCGCCGCTGGAGATCCGCCACCTCCGACGCCTCACCGCGGGGCTGCGTCCCGCCGATGCCGCCCGCAGGGTGACCGCCCTGGCCCGCACCGCGGTCGAGCGCCTGTCTCGGGGCGCGGTGCTCGATCTCGAACGAGAGCAGCCCACCATCGAGGCCCTGGCGGACCGCGCCCCCCGGGTGGAGGACGCCACGGCCCGGGCGTTCCGGAGCCTGCCCGACCGCTTCGACCCGGCGCGGGTGGAGCGACCGATCACCTGGTACTTCACCCTGGGAGGACCGCGGTGGACGGTGCGCGTCGACGAACGGCGGTGCGAGGTCCGCGAGGGGCGACCGGACGGGTCGGCGGACTGCGTGGTCAAGTGCAGCCCCGAGCTGCTGGTGGCGATGGTGGAGGAGCGGTACGTCCCCGAACCCGCCGAGTTCATGAGCGGACGGATCAAGACCAGCGACATCCCGCTGCTCGTCGAGTTCTCGCGGGTGTTCGCCCTCAGCGACGTGTCGCTGTGACGGGCAGGCCGCGCAGGACCGTGCCTGTTCGGGGGCATCGCCTGGGGGGTGTGGGTCGCCTCCCCGGCCCGCCCGCGGCCCGAGCCGTACCTGGATAGGTCGAGGCGCTGTTCGTCCTGGAGTCCGTCGTGACTGCACCCACCTGCATCGCCATCACCGGCGCCACCGGATTCCTCGGTCGTCACCTCGTCGCCCGGCTCGCGGGTCGAACCCGGCTCCGGTGCATCTCCCGGTCGGGTTCGGCACCGGAGGGTCATGACGGGGTCGCGGTGGACATCGCCGACCCGGACGGCGATGGGACCGTGGCCCGGCTGGCGGCAGCCCTGGACGGCTGCGATGCCGTGGTCCATGCCGCGGGGCGGGTGAGCCACGACCCGGCCGATGCTGCCGCGCTCCTCGCGGTCCACCGGACGGGTACCGAGCGGGTGATGGCGGCCGCTCGTGCCGCCGCGGTGCCCCGGGTCGTCCACATCGGCACCAGCGGGACCATCGCGGTGTCGACGACCCCCGTCGCGGTCGATGAGTCGGCGGTCGAGGCCGACGGCGGGGCCGCCGTGCTGCAGGCGATCAGCCGGTGGCCCTACTACCGCAGCAAGTGGCTGGCCGACGATGTCGCCCTGGCCGCCCACGGGCCCGACCTCGACGTGGTGGTGCTCAGCCCGGGACTGCTGCTGGGGCCCGGCGACGACCCCCAGGGCGCCGCGACGCGGCCGGTGCGACTGTTCCTGGACCACGCCCTGCCGCTGGTCCCCGACGGGGGGCCGTGCTTCGTCGACGTCCGGGACGTGGCCGCCGCCGTCGAGGCCGCCCTGACCGGCGGTGCGGGGGGGCGCCGCTACCTGCTGGGCGCCGCGAACTGGCCGTGGTCGCGGTTCTACGGGGCCCTGGCCCGGATCACGGGGCGAAAGGCGCCGCGACTGCAGGTCCCGGGCCGCCTGGCGCGCCTCGCCGCGACCGCCCTGCCGGGACTGTTCGACGAGGATGGCAACCTGCCCATGGATGCGCCCGAGCTGGAGCTGGCCAGCCACTTCTGGTACGCGCGCTGGGAGCGGGCCAGCCGCGAGCTGGGCTTCTCCCCCCGCGATCCCCTCCGGACCCTGGAGGACACCGTGGCCGACATCCTCGATCGCCGCCGGCGAGGCTGGATGCTCTACGGGCGCCCGGCCTGACGCACCGCCACCGCGGCCAGCGCCGAGGCGGTCGAGCCCGGGTTCGACCGCAGACGAGATCCCGGCCGGATCCGCCGGCGAGCCGAGGGTTCAGTCCGCGGGCCGGGCGGCGGTGACCAGTCCCGCTTCGTTGAGGTCCACCTCCAGGGTCTGTCCCGACCGGCAGTAGACCTTCACCGTGTGGGGCTGGTAGACCCAGGCTGCACCCGCCATGCCGAGGAGGGCGGTCACCAGGCCGTTGAGGAAGCTGCGCTCGTTGTGGACCCGCGCCCAGCCCTGGGGACAGATCTGGTCGAGGCGGACGGGGTTGGAGAACTCGACCAGCCCGAAGATGCCGATGTGGTGCCAGTCGGTTTCGGCCGGGAAGGGATCGGAGGGGCCCTGGACGTAGTCGATCTTGTAGCATCCGGCCCCCAGAAGCAGCAGCAGCAGCGGCAGGGCGCGGAGACCGGGGAACGAGTGCCGGTTCATGGCGAATCCTCCGGGATGTCGTCAGGCAGGCCGGCCAGGCGCACCGTGGCCGGGGCGTCCACGGGGGTGACCCAGGTGATGCCGCGTTCCTCGTCGGGCTCCAGCAGGTAGGACTGCCCGGAGCTGCACCGCACCTCGATGGTGAGCGGGCTGTAGATCCCGAAGGTCACCAGGTTCAGCAGGCCGTCGACGAAGGTCGCCCGGTTCTGGAACCAGGCCACCCCGTTGGGGCAGACCCGCCGCATGTCGACGTCCTTCTGGCCGACCAGCCCCCACAGGAAGAAGGGGGCCTTCTGGACGTAGGTGCCGCCGCCCTGCGGCAGCCCGGTGGTGTAGGTGTTGCGGTAGCAGCCGGTGCTGAGGACCGCGGCGGCCAGGGCCACCGCTCCCAGGGCTGTCGCCTTGTTGACGCGTGGGACCATGACGATGCTCCGTGAGTCGCGGCATGGTATCACCGGAGGCGGGAATCGTGCCCGTCGGATGTCGGCGGTCGGGCTGGAGGATCCGCGTGTTCACCGTGGCTGTCGCCATTCTCGTCGAGCTGCTGGGCGCGGGCCCGGCTCGCGGCGCGGCCGCTGCGGCGCCGGGAGCCGGTGGCACGGCCGCCGTCGCCGATCCCGCGCCGGCCGTCGTGCAGGAGCCCGCCGCGGACGAGCCGGCGCCGGCCGTGCCCCACCTCGACCTCGAGCGGCTCTACACCGAGGGGCGGTTCGACGAGGCGCTGGCCTCGGCGCGGGCCCAGCTCCAGGCCCACCCCGAGGATGTCGACCTCTACTGGCACGTGGCGCGCGCCATGTACGAGATCGGGGAACGGGTGCAGAAGGACCGGGCCGACTACGACAAGGAGGCCTGGTACGCCGAGATGTTGTCGGTCTGCGAGCGGGGGCTGGCCCTGGATCCCGACCACCCCCACCTGCTGTTCGGCAAGGGCATCGCCCTGGGGCGCCTGGGAACCACCCGGGGGATCATCGCCAGCATCCGGTACGCCGACGACATCGAGGCGGCGTGGAAGGCGGCCGCCGACAGCGACACGCCCTACCGCTCGCTGGGGGGAGAGGAGATCCTGCCCTGCGACGCCTACATGGCGCTGGGGACCTTCTACCGGTTGGTGCCCGACATGTGGATCGTGAAGGTGCTGACGGGAACCCGCGGTGATCTCGGCGAGGCGCTCCGGTGGCTGGAACGGGCGGATCGCTGCAGCCCCGGGCGGATCGAGATCCTGAAGGAGCTGGGGGTGGCGCGGATCTGCTACGGCCAGCGCCACCACAGCCCCGAGCACGTCGTCCAGGGGGTGGCCCTGCTGCGCCGGGTGGCGGAGATGCCACCGACCAAGCCCACCGATGTCATCGACGTGCGGCACGCGGCCATGGTGGCCGACGACCCGGACATGGCCTGCGCCTACAGCCGGGATGGACAGGCCGAGATCGATGCCCGGCAGCTCGAGGAGATGACGGCCGGCCAGGCGCCCTGAGCCGACGGGCGGGCCGGGATCCGACCCTGGGGCTCGGCGGGTGCTGGAGGGGGGGGCGGGTTCGAGATACGGCCGCGCTCCTTCCTGGGAGGACCGCATGCCCCTCGACCTGCAGGC
>RFKJ01000351.1 GCA_003694325.1 Deltaproteobacteria bacterium | reverse complement strand
GGCGAACTTGGTCGCGTTGTAGCTCCCGCTGCCCGGGGCCCCCCGCCTCCCGGCGATGCTCGACATGAGCACGACCTTGCCCCCGGTCTCCCGCAACGCCGGCAGCGCCGGTCGAACGATGTGCATCGCACCGTAGAGGTTGACCTCGAACAGCGCCCGGATCTCGTCGTCATCCACGTCTTCGAAGCAGCCGAAGAGTCCCCGCCCGGCGTTGGCCACCACCGCGTCCAGCCGACCGTGGCGCCTCCGCACGGCGTCGACCACCGCGGCACACCTCGCGGCGTCGGTCACGTCGAGGTGCTCCACCTCCACCCCCCCGGCTTCGAGCGCCTCGCGCCCGGCGTCGCCGCGCAGGGTGCCCACCACGGTCCACCCCCGGCGGGCCAGCTCCAGCGCCGCATGGTGCCCGATGCCCCGACTGCACCCGGTGATGATGACCACGCCCATGACGAAGCGCTATCCCAGCCGCCAGGTCGCGACCGCGCCCGAGCGCAGCCCGACGAAGACCCGGTCGCCCGGCCCCACCGCCAGGGCCGTCGGCTGGTCCCCCACCCGCTCCAGGTCGACCAGGCCGACGAGGGTGCCGCCGGGCAGGCTCCACGCCCGCAGCGTGCCGTCGTCGGAGATGCTCACCAGCCGATCCCCGACGATGTCCACCCGAGCCACCGGGTGGGTGTGCCCGAGGATGTCGCCGACCACCGCACCGCTGCGGGCCTCGAAGATCCGCAGCCCGACGTCACCCGGGCTCAGCGGGGTGCCGGGCGGGCAGGCACAGCCGCCGGCGGTGACCACCCACCGCCCGCAGCCATCCACCGCGATGTCGTTGATGCAGCCGCCGATGTCGTCGAACACGGCCCGCCGGGACCCGTCCGCCGCGGCATGCACCGACACCGCACCCGTCCACCCCCCGGCGTACAGCAACCGGCCATCGGGAGAGAAGGCCACCGCTTGGGCCGGGTCCTCGAGGCGCAGGGACCAGCGGGTCTGGCCCGTGGCCGCGTCGAACAGGGTCAGGAGGCCGCTGGCACCCACCGCGGCCAGCGTCCGCCCACAAGGCGAGTACGAGAGCGCGTGCAGCTCCTGGGTCTGCCCCTCGGCCAGGTCGAGCACCGCCCGCCCCTTTTCGAGGTCCCAGATGGTGATCCCGGCCCCCCCCGTCGCCGCCTGCCTCCCATCGGGCGAGATCGCCGCGGCGATGCAGTGCCGCCACCAGGACCGCGCATCCTGCTCGCCCAGGCGGCGGCCGATCCCCGAGCCGTCGAGCCGGTGCACCCAGGGCTCCCAGCGCCCCCACACGGCCACCCGGCCGTCGGGCGACACGGCGACGTCCTCGACGGCCTGGGGAAGGTGGTCCGGGGTCGGCGGCGCCTGGGGTGGCCAGGCCCGCTCGAAGCGCAGCACCCCGCCGGAAAGCTCCTCCTGCAGCCCACCGGCGGCGATCGCCTCCCAGTCCACCTCCGCTTCCGGCGGTCCCCCGGACCGCGGGTTGGCCAGGAGCCCGCCCGGAAGGACCTCCAACCCCCGGAGCAGCGGCTGGACCGCGTGCTGGACGAGGGCATCGAGGTCATCGAGCCGCACCAGCTCGCGGGCCACGGCCGCCGGCAGAGCCGCCTTCAGCCGTTCTCCGAGGCGGGCGAGGTCCTCGGGCTGCACTCGCCCGGCCGCCACCGGGTACCGCAGCCGGGCCACCAGGGAGGTCGGGATCGCCTCGGAGATGAGGCCGCCGGCGTTGGGGACCATCCGGACCCGCTCCTCCAGCCGCCCCGGCAGGTCGGCGAGCTGCTGGGCGACGCGCCCCATCTCCCCGCGGTCCGAGGCGCTGCGGTAGTCATCGGCCAGCCGCCCCCAGGTCCGCAGCAGGGCGTCGATGTCCCGACTGATCTCGGTCACCAGCTCGCTGCCCAGGTCATCCAGCGCCTGGGGCAGCACCGACTCGGCCTCCTCCTCGGCCGCCGCCTCCCCCAGGCGCTCGGCGAGCGCGGCCCGCAACCCCCGCAACCCGGCGTGCCGGTCGACCTGCTCGGCGAGGTCGATGCCCGTCAGGTGTCGGCCGAGGAAGGCGTAGGGGCGACGGCGGGTGCTCACGGCTCGGCCTCCGGTCCGGCGGGGGCGTAGACCACCCGCTCGGCTTCGGCGTCCCGCGGCCCGTCGTGGACCTCCAGGGCCCAGGCCTCCAGCTCCTTGATCCGGTCCCGCAGCTCGGCCGCCTTCTCGAACTCGAGCCGCTTCGCCGCCTCGCGCATCTGCCTGCGGAGGGCCTGGATCCTCCCCGGCAGCGCCTCCAGCGTGATCCGCTCTCCCTCTCCCGGCGGCGTCGACCTCGGCACGATCACCCGCTCCCCGTCCAACAGCCCCGCCAGCGGGTTGTCCACCGCCTTGCGGATCGTCTCGGGTGTGATGCCGTGGGCCTCGTTGTAGGCCGCCTGCTTCCGGCGGCGTCGCTCGGTCTCCTCCATGGCGAAGCGCATCGACGGCGTGATCCGGTCGGCGTAGAGGACCACGTGCCCATCGACGTTTCGGGCGGCCCGGCCGATGGTCTGGATCAGCGAGGTCGGGTTGCGGAGGAACCCCTCCTTGTCGGCGTCGAGGATCCCCACGAAGGACACCTCGGGAATGTCCAGCCCCTCCCGCAGCAGGTTGATCCCGATGAGCACGTCGAAGTCGCCGTTGCGGAGGTCGCGGAGGATCTCGACCCGCTCGAGGGTGTCGACGTCGCTGTGCAGGTAGCGGCAGCGGACGCCCAGCTCCTGGTAGTAGTCGGTCAGCTCCTGGGCCATGCGCTTGGTCAGCACCGTCACCAGGGCGCGACTGCCGGACTCCGCCACCCGCCGCAGCTCGGCCAGCAGGTCATCGACCTGGTCCGATGCCGGTCGCACCTCGACCACCGGATCCAGCAGGCCGGTGGGCCGGATGATCTGCTCGACGACCACGCCACCGGTCTTCTCCAGCTCGTAGCGCCCCGGCGTCGCCGACACGTACACCGCGTTCCGGACGAGGGCCTCGAACTCCTCGAACCGCAGCGGGCGGTTGTCGAGCGCGCTGGGGAGGCGGAAGCCGTGGCGCACCAGCGTCTCCTTCCTCGACCGATCGCCGTGGTACATGCCGCCCACCTGCGGGATGGTCACGTGGCTCTCGTCCACGATGAGCAGCCACTCCTCCGGGAAGTACTCCAGCAAGGTCGGCGGCGGTTCACCCGGCGCCCGGCCCGACAGGTGCCGGCTGTAGTTCTCGATGCCGTTGCACCGCCCCGTCTCCTGGATCATCTCGAGGTCGAACAGCGTGCGCTCCTCCAGGCGCTGGGCCTCGAGCAGCCAGCCCCGCTCGCGCAGCTCGGCCAGGCGTTCGTGCAGCTCCTCCTGGATGCCGTCCACGGCCCGCTGGAGCTGCTCGGCCGGCGTCACGTAGTGGCTGGCCGGGTAGATCGCGATCTTCTCGAGGTCCTCGATCCGGGTTCCCCGCAGGGGGTCGATGATCGAGATGCGCTCCACCTCGTCGCCGAACAGCTCGATCCGGACCGCCCGGTCCTCCTCGTGCGCCGGGAACACCTCGATCACGTCGCCGCGTGCCCGGAAGGTGCCCCGGTGGAAGTCGTGGTCGTTCCGGTCGTAGAGGATGTCCACGAGGCGGCTGAGGATCCGGTGCCGCGGCACCTCGTCGCCGACATGCAGGTGGAGCAGCATGTCGTCGTAGGCCTCCCGGCTGCCCAGTCCGTAGATGCAGGAAACCGAGCTGACGATGATGACGTCGTTGCGCTCCAGCAGGGCCCGGGTCGCCCGGTGTCGCAGCCGGTCGATCTGCTCGTTGATCAACGAGTCCTTCTGGATGTAGGTGTCGCTGGCCGCGACGTAGGCCTCCGGCTGGTAGTAGTCGTAGAAGCTGACGAAATACTCGACGGCGTTGTTGGGGAACAACCGGCGGAACTCGCCGTGGAGCTGGGCGGCGAGGGTCTTGTTGTGGCAGAGCACCAGCGTCGGCAACCCGGCGTGGGCGATCAGGTTGGCGACCGTGAAGGTCTTGCCGGTGCCGGTGGCGCCGAGCAGCACCTGGTGGCGCACCCCGGCGTCCAGTCCGGCGCACAGCTCGGCGATGGCCTGGGGCTGGTCGCCGGCGGGCTGGAAGGGGAGATGGAGATCGAAGCGGGCCACGGCAGCTCCTGGTCGACCGCCGGCCCGGCGGCCACCCGTCCAGGTAACCGCGGGGGTGCGCCGGGGAACCTCGACCGCAACCCAGCAAGTGACCCGCGGTCAGTTGCCCCGGCCCCCTCGACGCTGTTCCGGGGGACCGATCCGGCGAGCCAGCTCCACCAGCGCCTGGTCCACCTTCTTGCGGCCGTCGGCGTCCACGCTGCGCCGCATCCGGGTCAACCACTGGATGGGGTTGCTGTCGGGGACGATCTCCAGCACCCGCAGGCCCCCCTGGAGCAGGTCCTGGAGGACGGGGTAGCCCCGCTCCACGAGGAAGGCGTTGTCGTGGCGGGACAGGCCGCAGACGGCGTCGGTCAACCGGTCGAGCTGCTCCTTGGCGGCCTCCCACTGCCAGGTGTCGGCCAGCACGTGCATGTAGTCGAACCGCATGAAGTGCTCGGTGAGCTGCCGCTCGCCGGCTTCCGGCGGAGGCTCGGGCGCCGCCAGCGCCGCCTCGAAGTCCTGGGCGCCGCCGGAGGGATCTCCTGCCAGGGTCCGAGCCAGCGCGAGCACGAACCAGCTCTGCCGGTCCCGGCGGGCCTCGGCCACCTCCTGGAAGTGGGGCACGGCGCTGGCGTAGTCGCCGAGGTGGAACAGGCACAGGCCGACGTGCCGCCGGGCCTCCAGCGCCAAGGGGCCGTCCGCCGTCTCGGCGATGTTGGTGGCGATGGCGAGGGCCTGGTCGAGGTGACCGTTGCGAACGGCCGCGAACACCGGCTCGAGTTCGGGGAAGGGAGGGGTCATGGAGTCTCCGAGTTCTCCGCGGCCTATCCCAACGAGCGGCCACGACGACCGCTTCGTCCCGGTCGAGCCGGGGAGGGCTCCTCCTCCACCCGTCGAGCAGGGAGGGCCTCTCCCTCCCCGGCCCCCCCCGAACCGGGGGACGGCCCGGTGGACGGCGGGTCCCAGGGCGGCCCCCGTTCCACGCAGGGGGCGCGTTCCACGCACCAGCGGCGCGTTCCACGCAGGGGGCGTATTCCACGCACCGGCGGCGCGTTCCACGCAGCAGGGGCGCGTTCCACGCACCCGAGGTTCCACGGTCACCACCCACGGCGTTCCACGTAGAACACTTGCCCATATATTCGGTATTTCCGAGTTTATTTGCTGTTCTTGCGAACCATCGCCGCCGTGAAACACAACCCACCGACCCACACCAGGCCGAAAAACCGGCTCTCCTGCAACACCCACGACGCTGCGGGCCAGAGTTCCTGGGCCGACCGCAGCCATCGCAGGGGCCAGCACACCAGGAAGCCCGCGGGCAGGGCGAGGAGGAGCCACCGCCGGGACAGGCGCCGTTCCACGAAGGCCTGGGCCAGGGCGGCCAGCGGCAGCAGCATCACCACGAGGTGGTGTTCGTAGGTGTAGACCGGGGTGATCAGCATCAGGACCGACAGGGCGCCGTACAGGTTGGCGGCGACCAGGGGATCGGCGGCCATCGCCCGTCGGCGGGTCGCCGCCCCCCAGGCCAGCACCCCCAGCAGCGAGAGGGACACGGCCTGGCTGGCGATGCGCGCCCGGTCCGACAGGGTGTGGTCGTCGGGACCCGGCCAGAGCTGGTTGAACAGGTCGGGGATCGAGTGGTTGGCCGGCAGGGTGATCGGCACGGTGAGGCCGTGGTAGTTGCCGCTGGAGAAGCCCGGGAGGATCTCGGTGTAGAACCGGATCTGGGTCTGAAGCGGCACCAGCGGCAGGGCCAGCAGGCTGAGCGCCACGGCCGTGCCGATGGCCGCCAGCACCGGCTTCCACCGTCGCTCCGCCACCCAGGCCACCAGGTACAGCGCCGGGGACATCTTGGCCATGGCCGCCGCGCCGAGGGCGACGCCGCTGCCGCGCCACAGTCCCACCACGCTCAACCAGAGCACCAGGAGGTTGGCCTGGCCCATCCGGGCGTTGTCCGGCAGCGCCGACAGGGACAGCGCCAGCCCGGCCAGCACCAGGGGATGGGCCCGGAACCAGCGATGCAGCGCCCAGAGGACCGCCAGCAGCATCCCCTGGTTCATCCAGAACCAGGCGCGGTAGCCGGTGGCCAGCGACAGCGGCGCACGTCCCGGCGGCGTCACCCACAGCATCGAGAGCAGAAACGGCGGGGGATAGAAGTAGGGGTGGACCGAGCGGCGGGTCCCCTCCGCCCGGGCGCGCCGTCCCAGGGCCGCGGTGTCATAGGGGTCCCCCCGGCCGGGACGTTCCGGGGCCACGGCCTCGATCACGGCGTAGTAATAGGTCGCGTAATCCCGCCCGTGGCGGACGCTGGTCACCGCCCTCCAGGCCGGCCGCACCGACAGCATCCACCACGCCACGGCGGCGACCAGCAGCAGGACGGGCGTGGCGCGCTTCACCGACGGGACCTATCTCGCGGCCTTCCCCGGCCGGCACTCGCCAGGGCGGGACCGGCCGGCATAGGCGGCGCCATGCTCCGTCTCCGCCCGCGCATCGCCGCCCGGCTCACCGCCACCCCGCCCGTCGACGACGCCCTGTTCCGCCAGATCGAGGCCTGGCAGGGCGCCCGACCCTGGGGCCGCATGCTCGACGCCGGCACCGGCGAACACAGCCTGCGCTGGATCCTCGGCCTGTCGACCACCGCCTGGACCGCCGTCACCGGCGACCCCGGCCGCCACGAGGACCTGCAGCGGGCCTGGGGCCCCCGGATGCGGCCGGCGGATCGGCTGGTCACCGGCAACTGGACCGACCCCGAGCTGCTGGCCGGCGAGCGCTACGACACCGTCCTCGCCGACTACCTCCTCGGCGCGCTCGATGGCTTCTCCCCCTACTTCCAGGACCGGATCTTCCACCGCCTGCGCCCCCACGTGGCCGGCCGGCTCTACGTCGTCGGCCTGGCCCCCATCGACGACGAGGGAGGGGGAGAGGCCGGCGACATCGTCCGTGCCATCGCCCGGCTCCGCGACGCCTGCATCCTGCTGGCCGGGCATCGCTGCTATCGCGAGTACCCCCTGGACTGGGTCCACCGACACCTCGTGGCCGCGGGCTTTCGCGTGATCCACCGCCGCCGGGTTCCCATCGTCTACGGGCCGCGGTGGATCGACGGACAGCTCGACGTCTGCCTGCGAAAGCTGCCCTGCTTCCCCGATCCCGACCTGGCCGAGGCCACCCGCCGGCGGGTCGAGGAGCTGCGCCGGACCGCCCGGGATGCGTGCGACCGGCTGGGAGGCCTGCGGTTCGGCCACGACTGGCTGGTCGCCGCCGAACCCGGGTAGGGGCCCGGTCACTCGTCGGGGAAGCACACCTCGATGACCGCCCCGGCTTCCACGTCGACGAGCAGCAGGCCATCGGGCCGGAACACCCGCTGGTATTCGAGGAGCTGGCGGCGGGTGGCCGGATGGGCCGGATCCGGCGCCCGGCTGCCGGTCTTGACCTCGGCCAGCAGCACCGCGCCGGGCTCCCAGCCCGGGGCATCCCGCGCCTCGACCAGGAGGTCGGCCCGCACCTCGAACGACTCCTCCCGCCCGTCGATCTCCACCCGCCCCTCGGCCCGCACCTGGCGGTCGAGCACCACGTAGCCGGCATCCTCCAGCAGCAGCTCCGCCGCCGCCTCGCCGTCCAGGGCCCGCCGCACGCGGGTGCGGCTGGCCCGCGAGGCACGACCGGCGCTCCACCACCACCCCACCGCCAGCGACAAGGCGAGCAGCACCAGCGCGGCGATGAGCAGGCTCTGCGGTTCCATGGACCGAGCCTGCCACGGGCGGCGTCGTGGCCCCGGACAGAAAACGACCGCCCACCGGGCGGTGGCCCTCGATAGCTCCTCGCCATGACCGTCATCGCCGTCCTCGTCCCCACCTCCCTCCATTTC
>RFKJ01000030.1 GCA_003694325.1 Deltaproteobacteria bacterium | reverse complement strand
CGGACAGGTCCTCCACGAGCCGCCGCGCCACTGACCCTCGGAGCCTGACACCGAGCTGTCGAAGGGTCGCGGCCACCGCATAGAGGTCGGCCGAACCGTCGCCCTCGCCGCAGGCACACTCCGGAGCGCGGGTCCGGGTCGATCCCACCAGTCCCACCGGCCCGAGCCCAGCGACCCGCGCCACGTCGAGATCGATGAGGCGGACCCCATTGCCATCGAACAGCACGTTGTTCGGCCGGATGTCGCGGTGCATCACGTCGACGGCATGCAGGTGCGCCACCGCCCGCAGGAGTCCTTCGAGCAGCGCGTCGCCGTCGCTGTCGGCCGTCGGCGGCCTGCCGGGCAGGTGCTGGAGGACCAGGTACGAGCCCTCCGGTCCGTGCCCGCCCTCCAAGACCCGGTCGGGCATGACCCGTCCCCAGGCCTCGGCCTCGTGGCGCAACAGGAGTCGGAACGGCGGTGCCAGCCCCCGGCCCTCGAAGAAGCTCGACTCCGGATCCTGCCATGGCCAGATGGCTCGCGTGACCTTGGCGATCGCGGGCTGTCCGCGGAACTCGCCGACCAGCCAGGCCTGGTCACCGCGTCGACGCGCCGCTCGGACGTCGAACTCCGACAGCGGCATGTCGTCACTCCGTGCAGTAGACGGCCGCCGGCAGAAGCTCGCACAGCGCTGCGCGCAGGCGAGCCACCGCGTCGGGGTGCTCCGCCTCGTGCGCGGCCAGCGCGGCCTGGACCTGGGCCGGGTCGCAGCCGACCAGGGCCGAATGCACCTCAGGCATCAACCCCTCGTCGACCTCGCCCAGCGCAAAGCGGACGACCGCGTCCGTGGCCGCGGGGCGTTGGAAGGACACGAGGACGGCGACGAGTCGGCGCTGCACGGAAACGTCGTGTTCCGTGCGCAGGGCCTCCACCAGCGCCGGGATGCTGTCGACATCCCGGGCGGTGTAGCCCAGGGCCGAAGCAATGTCGGCCCGCACTCGGGGATCGGGGTCGGTCTGCATCCGCCGCGCGAGTTCGACCCGGTGGGCCTTGATGTCGTCGATGGACATGAGATCCGGCTCCCCGATTCGTTGCTGCAGGGTCTGGACCTCGGCGACCGCCGGTTCCGGGTCGGGTTGCCCGGCGCAGGCCAGCATCAGGAGGAGGAACCCGGCGTCAGCCATCCAGCGTGACACCGATGGAACGCAGCGACTTCGGCTTGATCTCGTTGTCGAGAACCTTGGCGATGCCCTGCCACTCGTACTGGTCCCGGTCGGACTGCGACAGGCCCTCGGGCCCGGTCAGCACAGGCCCGCCCACGCCCTTAAATACGAGCCAGTCGGCACCGCCCGGGCTGTTGCGCTTCCAGCGGGTGCCCGATTCGTTTTCACCGAATCGCAGGGTCCCACGAGCCGGCCGATTCTCGTACCAGGCAGGGGGATCAACCTGGCCGTGGACGGTGATGGGGATGCCGAGCTGGCCGATGGGGCGGCTGGCCAGCTCGCCGCGCAGCGTCTCGTTCAGGCCCTCGATCTCGGCGTCTTCCACCTGCACGGGGCTGTTGCTGCTGGCCCCGGCCGTGACCTCGAGACCCAGGACGCCCTTGGCCGAGGTGTCGCCGAGCTGGCTGCCGAGGTCGGTTCCGGCGTTGGGCTGGCCTTCGTGGTAGGTGCCCAGCTCGCCTCGGGCCTGGAAGTTGCACCAGCTCGCCAGGGTCTCGCGACGCTGCTCCATCTTGGCGGCCTTCCGTCCCTCCTCCAGGGCCTGGAACAGCTGCATCGCCGCGGCACAGGGATCTTCCGCCCGACGCATCTCTGCACGGCCGCTGAGGTTCCAGGTGTCCTGCACCGTCGCGCTGGCGTCGCGGAGGGAGGCGGATTGGGCCCGGAAGAAGGCATCGGTCACGTTGGTGGCCGGGTTGCTGCCGGCCGCGTTGATGGCGCCGGTGATCGCGGTCTGCAGGCCCTTGTCGAGTGCCGTCTTGACCATGGCGTTGGCGACCTTGGCGGACGCCTCGACCAGTCGACCGGCCACCAGGGTTCCGACGCCGGCGGTGGCGGTCGCCAGGGCCACCGAACCCACCGCGATGGCGATGCTCTGCCATGCTGGAGGTGGGTCCTCCACGCTGGCGTCCTGGCGCAGCTCCTCGACGCCGGCGGCCCGCTCCATCAGGATCTGGGTGTACTTGTCCGAGATTGCGTCGAAGATGTCGTTGAGCCGATCCGGGTCGCATGAACTGCCGACCAGGTTGCCCTGCCCGGCGGAGTTCCCGATTCCGGTCGATGTGGTCGGCGCCGACGTGGTGGGCGCCGAAGTGTCGGTGGCGGGCGTGGTGACCTGCTGTTGGTAGTCCGGCATGCTCGACCCCTGTTTGCACCAGAATCGCCTGTGGGCACGGTGGGTGCAAGTGAAAATCCGGAGGGGACAGGACACTGGAGACGGGACGGCGGACTTCGCATCGCCCGGTGGCGGGGATGGGACTCCGGCCCGCGACACCCGGCCCGCGACGCCCGGCCCGCGACGCCCGGCCCGCGACGCCCGGCTCGCGACGCCCGGCCCGCGCCGGGCCTACTCCATGTACCCCAGGGCCCGCAGGCGCTCCTCGTCCTCCTTGCTGAGCGACGAGCCGTCCTGGATCCCCAGGTCGATGGTGGTCTGCTCGATGAACTTGCGCATCCGGCCCTTGACCCGCTCCACCAGCCCGGGATCGCTCTCGGCGAGGTTGGTCTGCTCGCCGGGGTCGCGCTCGAGGTCGTAGAGGAACACGCGGCTGGCGTCGTTGCGGGACGTGATGAGGTTGTAGTCGCCGTCGTTGTAGAACTGCAGCCCGTCCCAGTAGTGGGTGGCGCCGACGTTGGTCCGGTCCCGGCCCGCGTCGCCGTTCATGAGGGGGACGAGGGATTCTCCGTTGATGTCGTGGTCCAGGCGGGCGCCGGCCAGCTCCAGCACGGTGGGGTAGACGTCCACGCCGCGCACCTGGGTGGCGACCCGGGTGCCGGACTTCTGGCCGGGGGCCTTCACGATGAGCGGCACGTGCTGGTTCTCGTGGGTGGGCCAGCCGTGCCAGGTCCGCTGCTGGGGCTGATCGTTGAACATCTCGCCGTGGTCGGAGGTCATGACGAAGACGGCATCGTCCAGCGACCGGCTCCGCGCGTAGCGGTCCAGGCAGTTCTGCATCCGCTGGTCGTTGCTGTGCAGTTCTCCGTCGTAGCGGGCCTCGAGCTGGGCCCACTCGGCCTCGGTCAGGGTCACCCGTCCGGCGTTGACGTCATCGTGCGGGTGGTCGCCGGGCTTCCGGGCGTCTTCGGACTTCAGGACGATGTCGACCTGGGGTCCGTCGGGGTCGGAGAAGATGTCGTGGAGCTTGGGCGGGGTGTAGGGCGAGTGGGGATTGAGCCAGTAGAGCACCATGAACACCGGCTTGTCGCCGGCCTTGTCCAGGGCCTGCACGACCTTGTCCTTGAAGGTGCCGCCGCCGGTCAGCTCGTGCATGTCGAAGCCCTGCTGGTAGCCGGGCTGGTAGAACACCGACTGGGCGGTGAACAGCGCGGTGAACCACCCCTGGTCGTGCAGGGTCTCGGCCAGGGTGGTGGTCTCCGCGGGGATGTCGACGATCCCCTTGGTGGGCGCGTAGTCGACCTTGTGGTTGTGGGAGAACAGCCCGGTGAACAGCGAGGCGACGCTGGGGATGGTCCAGCTCCCCGACGCCTGGGCGTTGTCGAACACGGTAGCGGTCTGGGCCAGCGCCGCGAGGTTGGGGGTCGTGTCGCGTTCGTAGCCGTAGGGGGTCAGGTGGTCGGCGCGGGTGGCGTCCCACACCACCATGATGATGTCCTTCTGGTCTCCGGCCGAGGCCGTGCCGATCAGGGATGCCATGGTCAGGGCGAGGAAGGACATGCAAGCTCCATCGTCGAGGTACGGGGGGAGGGGCGGGTGCGGCCGGGGTCGAGGCGGGATGTCGCAGACGACCCCTCGGGCATGCCGCGGGGG
>RFKJ01000350.1 GCA_003694325.1 Deltaproteobacteria bacterium | reverse complement strand
GGGTGGAGGACCCGCTGCGCTACGGCGGGTCCCTGTGGCGACTGTGCCAGCGCTTCCCCGACGTCGCCGGCACGACGCTGCCCTTCTGGTTCCTGGTTCCGGCAGGGATCGCCGCCGCCTCCGCCGTCCTCGCCGACGGCCGCCGCCGGCGCGATCCGCTGCCGGCCCTGGCCCTGGCGTGCTTCCTGGCCGCCAACATGGCCAGCGCCCGGGCCTACCAGAAGTACTACGAGCCCTTCCTCCTCATCGTGTTGGCCTGGGTCGTCGCCCGGGCCGACCGGGCCCCGCGATGGTGGTGGGTGGGCCCCGCCCTGCTCGCGCTGGCCTGGACCGCCGTGGCCATCGCCCGCTTCGTCGCCTGAGCGGCCCCGGGCGCGGGACCGCCCCGCCGGCCCCCGACGCGGAAGCGTGGGAGGGCAGGCGGGGCGGCGGGGGGCGCCGGTGCGGCGACCGGTCAGCGGCTCACTTGGAGTCCTTGTCGCTGTCCTTGTCGCTGTCGGTGTCACTGTCGGTGTCGCTGCCCTTGTCGCTGCCCTTGTCGCTGCCCTTGTCGCTGTCGGCGTCATCGCCGGAGTCGCTGCCCTTGTCGCTGTCCTTGTCGCTGTCCTTGTCGCTGTCGGAGTCGCCGCAGGTGGTGTCCTTGGCGGCGTCCTTGATGTCCTTGCGCGCATCCTTGCTGATGATGTCGGACTTCTCCAGGTACTTCGCCGCGTCCTTCACGCAGTCGACGTACTCGTCGTGGTCGGACCAGGCGTCGCCGCTGTAGGTCGTGCCCGCGGAGTCGGAGTCTGCGTCGCTATCGTCGTCGTCGTCCTTGCCCGAGGGAATCGTCAGCCCGGAGGGGGCGTCGCAGGGGCAGAAGTCGTCGATGGCGCACCCGCTGTCGTCGACGTGGTCGTCGAGGCTGAAGGTGCTGGTCGGGCAGGCGTCAGCCCCGTCCACGAACCCGTCGTCGTCGCTGTCATCGTCCAGCGGGTCGGTGCTGCCGTCGACCTCCTCGGAGTCGGACAGGCCATCCCCGTCGGTGTCGGTCAGCAGCGGGTCCGTACCCCAGGTCAGCACCTCGGCGCCGTCCGACAGCCCGTCGCCGTCGCTGTCCGTCGCCAGCGGGTCGGTGCCCGTCACCATCACCTCGTCGTAGTCCGACAGCCCGTCGCCGTCGCTGTCCGACAGGTACGGGTCGGTGCCGTGGACCTCCACCTCGTCCCGGTCGTTGAGGCCATCCCCGTCGCTGTCGTCGATGCACCCGTCCAGGTCCACGTCGTAGCCGGTCGCATCCTCCGACGGGCACAGGTCGCTGCTGTCGGCGACGTAGCCCGACGGCGGGTCGCAGGACGCCACCGACACCGCCGGGTCGCCCAGGCCGTCCCCATCGGCGTCGCTGTACCACGACCCCTGCCCCGTCGCCGACGGGTCGGCGTCGTCGGCCAGGCTGTCGCAGTCCTCGTCCACGTCCAGGTCGTCGCAGACCTCCTGCGCGCCGGGGTTCACCCCGCTGTGGGTGTCGTCGCAGTCGTCGGCGCGGGTGGCGGTGTAGACGCCGCTGGGATCACACTGGCTGACGCTGTCCAGCCCGTCGCCGTACCCGTCCCCATCGACGTCGGCGTAGAAGGTCGTCGTCCCCGTGGCGCCGCTGTCGGCGTTGTCGGCCAGACCGTCGCAGTCCTCGTCGACGTCGTTGGCGTCGCACACCTCCGTCGCACCCGGGTGCACCGAGCCGTCCCCGTCGTCGCAGTCCCCCGAGACCGACACGTAGCCGTCCGGCTGGCTGCAGTCGGACAGCGTGTCGGCCGAGTCGCCGTAGCCGTCGGCGTCGAGGTCGGCGTACCAGGTGCGCAGCACGCTCCCCGACGGGTCCGCCGGGCACTCGTCGGCGTTGTCGCCCACGCCGTCCCCGTCGCTGTCGGTCCACTCGCTCGGGTCCGCCGGGAAGGCGTCGCAGTCGTCGGCCACGCCGTCGCCGTCGCCGTCCACCACGTCCGTGGACTCGCAGGCGCCGTTGCCGTCGGTGGAGACCGCCGTGCAACTGTCGTTGACCCCGTCCCCGTCGCTGTCCACGCCGGCGCCCAGGTAGTCGACCGCCATGCCCACGCGCACCGTGTTGAAGCGGCGGTTGGTTCCCTGGCCCGCGGCGTACAGCGTGATCCACCCGCCGTCCGGCACGTACTCGGTGTCCACCTCAACGGTGACGACGCCGTCGGCGTTGGACAGCGCCATGTTCTCGTACAGCGAGATGTAGGAGCTGGTGGCGCTGTCGGAGCCCACCCCCTGCGCGATGCCGTTCCACTGCGTGGTGTACTCGTCCTCGGTGAGCCGTTCGAACTCGGCGTAGACCCGGTAGCAGCCCGCCTGGGGGGCGTTGAACCGCACGTCGGAGGGCCAGGAGTTGTCGAAGGTGGTGAGCGCCAGCTCCTGCGGCCCGAGGGACATGTACGAGGGGTACGGCGCGTTGAAGGGCCAGGCAACCGAGTCGGGGTTGAAGACCGCCTGCCGCCAGAAGGTGGAGCCGCCCACCCAGATCCAGAGCGGGGAGCCGTTCCAGGAGTCGGTCGTCGCCACCATCTCGCTGAAGTAGTAGTGGCCGTCGGTCCACGGCAGGCCGATTCCCAGGGTCCAGGTGCCGAAGGACGTCGCCGGAGCGCTGAGGGCGCTGAGGTCCGAGATGACGTCGTAGTCGGCCGCCCGGGCGCTGGTCGCCGTGGACAGGACGAGAACTGCGAGCAGGGAACGCCTCATGAACTTCTCCATGCGGGCGCCGGTGCGCCCGCGAACTTTGGGGGGGTGTAGGGGTCTGGGACCACGGCGCCGCGACCGTGTCCCGCGAAAGTACTGGCCGGCACCGGACTTGAGACGCCGGCATCGGGCGTTCCCCCGACTCTGTCGCGTGGCGGACCACAGTTGTCGCGTCCCGGATCAACCGCGCGGCGAGTCCGCTCCCACCTCGGTGATTGCTCCCGGCACCCTCCGCCTCCGGGCGGACCCCTGCACGAGGCAGGACCGCCCCTTCGCCCCCCCTGGCCGGGCGCAGCACGGCCCCCGGGGGACGCCGCGAAACCTGTGGGTCGGCCGTCTGCCCGGCCCCGCCCGGCCGACGGCCGACCGCGTGTCGCTCACCGCCGGCGACGTCGCCGGGTCGCGACCAGCAACCACAGCGGCAGGCCGACGATCCCGCCGCCCGCCCCCGCACTGCTGCACCCGGCGGACGTCGTGAACCACGGCGACAGCCACAGCCGCTCCTCGTCCAGCCCCTCCCCGCCCGCGCGAAGCCAGCGCACCCGGAGGTAGGTCCAGGTCTCCCGGCGGCCCGGATCCCAGGTCGTCGAGAAGCGGGAACCCGGCTCGGCCTCCTCCAGCCGGCCGCCCTCCCCGATCCGCTCGATCCATACCTCCCCCACCTCGTCGTCGCGCAAGGTCCCGGCGGCATCCAGCGGGCCGAGCTCCAGGACCAGGGTCGCCGGCATCCGGTCCCGGGGGATCACCGCACCCACCGGGTACCGGCCGCCGGCGGCGTCCTCGGCCCAGGCCACGAGCGCCGGGCGGGGGCCGGACGTCGCGATGGTGCGCCGGGCCTCGATGGCGTCGAACAGGGCGTCGCGGCTCAGGGGCGCGGCGAGCAGCACCCCGGTCAGACCTCCCCCGCCGAACTGCCGCTCGGGGGCCGCGACGCCCTCCCGCCAGTGGGCGACGTGGCTGGGCCCGTCGGCAACGCTCCCCGGCCGGGCATCGTGGGCATCGGTGCCCGCCACGAACCCGAGGCGGTACCCCTCGTCGAGGGCCGCCTGGACCGCCCCCGCCGACAGGTAGCCCTGGGCGTCGTTGACCTGCCAGTCGCAGCCCTCGGCTGCCGGGTCGAGACACTCCGAGCTGCCGTGCTCGGAGTAGATTTCGACCACGGCCTCGCCGACCGGGGCGTTGTCGGGCTCGGACCAGTCGGTGGCCTGGGGCACGGTGTAGGCGGGGTGGTGGGCGAAGGTCAGCCAGCGCATGGCCTGACAGCCCTCGGCCGCCTCCGCAGCGTCGAGGCGGGCGTGCAACGCAGACAGCAGGCCCTCCACCACCACGTCGTCCTGGAGGTAGACGCGATCGCCTCGCTCAGGGCGGTGTTCACCGCCGGGGAAACGCTGACCGGCCACCCGCCAGGCGTCGCAGGCCGACAGCCCCCCGAGCAACACCGTGCGGTGGGTGCCCGGCCCGTCGCCGGTCGAGTCATCGGCGTTGGCGGTCCATTCATACCCCAGCACCGGCAGCACCGGCCCGCCCTCCGCCGCCCGGACCATCGCCTGCTGGCCGCTCCAGACGTCCGCCTCGCCGCCCTCGGCGTGGAGTTCGTCCGGCCCCCAGGCGTAGGTCGTCGCTTCCGCGTGGTCGGTCAGCGCCGCGAAGTCCAGCCCCGCGGCCGCGGCCGCGTCGTAGAAGCCGGCGGCCGGGCCATCGGCGTCGTGCGTGCAACGGGCGTCGGGGTGCTCGCAGCCGTCGAAGGACCAGGCCGAGTGGGCGTGGAGATCGCCCCAGGCCAGGACGAGCCCTTCGGGGTCGACGGCGCCCGCCGCTCCGCTGTCGGCTCCGTCGGAGCCCGCGGCGCAGCCGACCAGCAGCGAGACCGCGGCGACGCGGCAGGAGAGAAGGAG
>RFKJ01000349.1 GCA_003694325.1 Deltaproteobacteria bacterium | reverse complement strand
TACAGAAGGCGTGTCGTGGGCAGCGGCAGGTGTGTCTAAGAGACGGCCCCGCCGCCGGGCGAGGGCCGTCCGCCTGCCGTCGACCGTGGCTGAACCCGGGGCGGGCTCCCCTCCGGCACGGGTTCGTCCCGCGACGGTTCAGCGGATCGGAGGCAGGTCCGACGAGGGTTGGCTGGGGGGCTCGGGGGCCACATCCTCGTCCTCCTGGATGAACAGGTAGTAGACGAGGAACAGGCCGATGCCCACCACGATGCAGGCATCGGCGACGTTCCATGCCGGCCACTCGTTGGTGCCGAAGGTGTCGATGAGCCATCGCTTGACCGACTCGGGACGCCCGACGTAGTTCAGCATGAAGTCGGTGACGTACATCTGGCCGTTGACGATGGTGTTGTAGACCCGGTCGATGGCGTTGCCGATGGCACCGGCGGCGATGAGCGCCAGGGCGACGGTCTGGAACCGGTCCTCGGCGGGGAGCTGCCAGACCATGTGGATCAGCACGGCGACCGCGACGATGGTGAAGGCGGCGAACACGAGCATCCGGTACTGGAAGTCGTCGAGGAATCCGAAGGCGGCGCCGGTGTTGCGGGCGTGCACCAGGCTGAAGAAGTCGGGGATCACCACGATTTCCTCGGTCCGGTAGCCGATGTACCGGATCACCAGCCACTTGGTGACCTGGTCGACGACCACGCCGGTCGCAAAGACGATGAAGAAGAGCCAGAGCCTGAAGTTCAAGGGGCCACTCCGCGCGAGTGCGTGACGATATCCCTCCCTCCACCCGCTCGCACCAACCCCCGCAAGGCGCCGGTCCCGTGCCAGCGCCGCGCAGCGCGGGGGACACGTGGAAGTGCGGAAGTGCGGCCGATGGGCCCCGCCCGGGGGCGACGCCCTTGTTAGGGATGAATCCTCGTTCAGTCCAACCCCGGGTCCACCACGCAGCCTCCAAGGCGCGGACCCCAGCTTCCAGGAGTCCCGATGGAACGCGAGACCATGCCCGTCGACGTGCTGTTCGTGGGTGGCGGCCCGGCCTGCCTCGCCGGAGCCATCCACCTCATGGACCTCATCGAAGCCCACAACGAGACGGCGACCGGCGACGACGTGATCGAGGAGCCGATGATCGCCCTCATCGAGAAGGGCTCCGAGCTGGGCGCCCACGGGATCTCGGGGGCGGTGCTGGATCCGCGCGCCCTCGCCGAGCTGATCCCCGACTGGGAGAGCCGCGAGGACTTCCCGCTGGAGCGCAAGGTCGAGGCCGAGTCCATGCACTTCCTCACGGCCAGGGGCTCCATCAAGGCGCCGTTGATGCCGCCCTTCCTCCAGGACCACGGGCTGCCCATCATCTCCATCGCCAAGCTGGAGAAGTGGCTGGGCGGGATCGCCGAGGAGAAGGGCGTGATGATCTTCCCCGGATTCGCCGGGGTCGAGCTGCTGTGGAGCGAGGAGGACGACACCCAGGTGATCGGCGTCCGCACCGGCGACAAGGGCATCGACGCCGACGGCTCCCACAAGAGCACCTACGAGCCGGGCATGGACCTCGAAGCCCGGGTCACCATCATCGGGGAGGGCCCCCGCGGTCACCTCGCCCGCCAGCTCATCGACAAGCTGGGCCTCGACCGGGACTCCCAGCCCCAGGTCTACGAGGTCGGCTGCAAGGAGATCATCGAGTTGCCGGAGGGCAGCGTCACCAGGGGCGAGGTCACGCTGCTGGCCGGCTATCCGCTCGACCTCGAGACCTTCGGCGGCGGGTTCATCTACACCATGGATGGCGACAAGGCCTGCATCGGCCTGCTGGTCGGGGCCAACGCCAAGGACCCCGCCATGGACTGCCACTACCTGCTGCAGAAGCTCAAGGACCACAAGTTCGTCCGCAACAAGCTCGCCGGCGGCAAGGTCATCAAGTACGGGGCCAAGACCGTCACCGTGGGCGGGTGGGCGAGCATTCCCAAGCTCTACACCGGGGGGGCGCTGCTCGTCGGGGACTCCGCCAGCTTCATGAACCCCATGCGGATCAAGGGGATCCACCTGTCGATGAAGAGCGGCATGCTGGCCGCCGAGACCGCCTTCGAAGCGCTCAAGCGCGGGGACAGCACCGAGTCCGTCATGGCCGAGTTCAAGCGGCGGATCGACGAGAGCTGGGTCCGCGAGGAGCTGGAGGCCTCCAAGAACTGGCACGCGGCCTTCGAGGACGGCCTGATCCCCGGCGGGCTCAAGGCCGGCATGATGTACCTGTTCGGCCCGGGCAAGGAGATCAAGCCCTTCGAGGCCGACTACAAGCACATGCTCAAGACCGCCGCCGTCCACGGAAGCAAGGGCTATCCGCCGCGCGACGACATCACCTACGACGGGACCTACATCGTCGACAAGCTCACCGACGTGTTCATGTCGGGCACCAAGCACGACGAGCACCAGCCGTCCCACCTGATCATCTCCGACACGGAGATCTGCGCCACCCGCTGCAAGGAGGAGTACGGCAACCCCTGCGAGCGGTTCTGCCCGGCCCAGGTCTACAACATGGTCGACAACGAGGAGTCCGGCCGCAAGGAGATGCAGATCGACTTCAGCAACTGCGTCCACTGCAAGACCTGCGACATTCGGGACCCCTACCAGATCATCCGCTGGGTGCCGCCCGAGGGCGGGCAGGGGCCCGAGTACCACAACCTGTGAGGGCGCCGGGCCGGCGGACCGCCCGGAACACGCCGCGGGACCGGCGCCACCCGGCGCCGACCCGCCGATGGGGGCAGGGCCCCGCTCGGGCGGCCTCGGCCGAGGGCCGCCTCCCTCGCCGACCGGCGGTGGACCCGCCGGAAGGAGCCTGCGGCTTGACGAAGCCCCACCCCGGGACATACTCAGGAAGCTCATGATTTCGTCGGCCACCCGGACCCTGCCGCTCATCGCCGTGCTCACGGCCTGTGCCACCGATCCCGAACCGCCCCTCGAACCCTCCGAGGCGCCGGCGGAGGTGGCGGCGGTCTGGGCGGCGATCCAGCCGGAATCGCTGGTCGACCTGACCGAGGACCCGGGCCGGATCGTGCCCGTCGGGCTCACCTGCCCGGTCATCGACGCCGTCGACGGTGTCGAGACGTGGACCGGAGGGTGCGCGATGCTCGATGGCACGGTGATCGACGGCGTGTTGCTGCGCTACGCCGACGCCGACCAGAGCTGGGTCGAGGGGCGTGGCTTCACGGTCTGGGACCACGGTGAGCCGACGCTGGTGCTGGACGGGGCGGTCGAGCTGACCCGGGACGGCGACCTGCTGCACCTGGACGCCGCCGCGACCACCTGCGGGCTGGGGACCGACTGCGCCGACGGTCCGGTCCGCCTCGACCTCCGCTTCTCGCTGCTGCCCACCGACGATGGGCTGCGCAGCTACGACGCCGTCCTGCGGGGCATCGTCGCCCTGGATGACGGCGAGCCCGCGCCGGTGGAGGGTGCCTGGCGGGTCGACCGCGACGTGTGCGCCCAGGAGCCCATGGACGGGATCTTCGCCGTGCAGCTCGATGAACGGCACACGGTCGCCTTGGACGGCGCCTCCGCCTGCGACGCCTGCGGAGAACGGACCGTTCAGGGAGTGGACGCGCCGCCGTGGTGTGACGGCGGCGCCTGACCCCGGCGCCCGACTCCAGGCCGCCGGCGAGCGTGCTACCGTCGGGCCATGGTCACGCTCCGGTTC
>RFKJ01000348.1 GCA_003694325.1 Deltaproteobacteria bacterium | reverse complement strand
GATGACCCGCGCCGCATCACGGCGGCTGATGGGGCTGTAGCGGCTGCTCGGCGAGATGCGGTGCGGCCGCCCCCCGTCGGGAGGGCGCACGTGGGCGTCGATGATCTCGTCGTGGAAGCAGGAGATCCGCAGCATCGACCAGTTGCCGCCGCTGCGGCGGACCCCGCGATCCAGGTGGAAGGCCCGCCGGTTGAGCCGGCTCGGGCTCCAGCGGTACCCGCCGGCCACCGACACGTAGAGCGCGACCCGGGCACCGGCGGCGGTGGCCGCAGCGATGCAGTGGGCGCCCGCCCGGTCCCCGTACATCGGGGCGCCGGGCCCGGCGACCCGGGGGTCGATGCAGATGATGACCTCGTCGGCCCCCTCCATCACCGGCGGCAGGGAGTCGGGGTGGTCGGGGTCGGCGTAGCAGACGCGCTGGACGTCGACGACGCCGTCGAGCACGCGGGTGTCGCGATCGTCGCGGCAGACCGGCCGGACATCGAGGCCGCGGTCGAGCGCCAGCTTGAGCACCTCGATCCCGGTGCGACCGTTTGCTCCCATGATCACCAGCATCTCGGCTCCTCCAGCTCCGGCGGGGCAGCGCGGACCGCGCGTGGGGGCGAGGCCGGGCAGCCTCGCGCAGCTTCCGCTGCCCGGCCGGGCAGGCTACCAGGGAGCCATGCCTCGCCGCCTGCGCATCGCCCTCGTCAGCCTCTATGCGCTGGAGAACAACGGCGTGCGCCACGTCGCCGCATCGCTGCGTCGCGCCGGCTTCCAGGTGACCGAGATCTACTTCAAGGACTGGGTCAACAACAACTTCCCGTGGCCCACCGAGCAGGAGGTGCAGGCCCTCATCCGGCTGCTGCGGGAGCGCCGGGTCGAGTGGGTCGGGTTCAGCGTCCGGGCCAGCGCATTCCACCGGATGGCGCGGTACCTGACCGACCGGGTGCGCCACGCCCTGAGGGTCCCCATCCTGTGGGGGGGGATGCACCCGACCTTCGTCCCCGACAAGGCCATCGAGATCGCCGATGCCATCGCCGTGGGAGAGGTCGACGACGCGGTCTGTGACTTCTTCGCCGCCCTCGACGAGGGCCGGGACCACCGCCGGGTCCCCGGCTTCTGGGTGCGGGAGGGCGACGTCGTCCACCGCAACGACGTCGCCCCGCTGGTCGACCTCGACGCCATCCCGTTCCGCGACTTCCACACCCGCGACGACAAGTTCCACATCGAGGGGGGGCGGGTCACCGTCGGCGACCCGTTCATCACCAACCCCGAGTACACCCTGCTGGCCAGCCGCGGCTGCCCCTACTGGACCTGCACCTTCTGCAGCAACACCCTGACCCGGCCGCTCTACGACGGGAAGGGCAAGCAGTTCCGCATCCGGTCGGTGGAATCGATCGTCTCGGAGATGGAGTACGCCCGGGAGCTGTGCCGCAACATCCGGATCGTCCGCTTCGACGACGAGGTCTTTCCCATCCGGAGCGGCTGGATCGACGAGTTCGCCGAGAAGTGGCCGGCGCGGGTCGGCCTGCCCTTCGAGATCCTCGTCGACCCGCGGATGGTGTCCTACGACCCGCTCAAGAAGCTCAAGGACGCCGGGATGCGGGCCCTGTGCATGGGCATCCAGGCCAACGACCGGGTGAACCAGCAGTTCTACAACCGGCAGACCACCAACCAGCAGATCATCGAGGCCCAGAAGGTGTTCCGGCGGGTCGGGGTGACCTCCAACCTGCAGATCATCTGGGACGACCCGGTCAGCACCGAGCAGGACAAGGACGAGCTCTTCCGCATGCTGATGGAGCTGGAGCGTCCGTTCGAACTGTATCTGTTCGGCCTGACGATCTACCCCAACACCCACCTGGCGCGGACCCTGCTGCGGGAGGGCCGGATCACCGAGGCCGACATCGAGGGCATCAACACCCATGCCTTCGAGCAGTTCCGGGTGGACCTGTCGTACCCGCGTTCCAAGGAGGACCAGCGCTGGCTGGCCCTCATCGTGCTGCTCAACAAGAACTTCCTGCCCCGGTCGCTCATCTGGAAGCTCTACGAGAGCGAGCGGTTCAAGCGCGATCCCCGCCCCCTGGTGGCCTTCGCCCAGGCCGCCAACCTCGTCAAGATGGCCGGGGTCGCCGGGGAGATGACCCTGCGGGGCGAGATGACCCCGCTGCTCATCAAGCGCTGGGTCAACCCTCGGTCGCTGGTCACGATGTAGGCTCCCTCCTCAAGCGGAGCCGCGCCCGAGGATCCCATGGTCGCAGTCTCTCCCCGCTCCGACAGCCGCCTGCGGATCCTGGCTCGCCGGGCTCGCTTCTGGCGCAACATCGCGACCAGTGCCGCCATGCGCCGGCTCGACCCCGGCTGGGTGCCGCGGCCCCACGCCGCCCACCTCATCACCACCTTCCGCTGCAACCTGCGATGCCAGAGCTGCGGCTCCTGGCAGGTGGGCGACCACGACGACCTGACCACCGCGGAGTGGCTGGCGGTGTTCCGTCAGCTTCGCAGCCTCGACGTCGTCAAGATCCTCGGGGGGGAGCCCTTCGTTCGCTCCGACATCGTGGAGCTGCTCGCCGGCGTGCGCGAGATCGTCGACCCCTACGTCATGCAGGTCACCACCAACGGAATGCTCACCCGGCGGGTGGTCGACGCCATTCAACGGGTGGCCTGGCCGGGGCTGCAACTCCGGATCAGCATCGACGGGCTGGAGCAGACCCACGACCGCGGCCGGGGGGTGCAGGGCTCGTGGCGGCGGGTGATGCAGACCGCCCGGGCCGTGGCCGAGCTGAAGGCCCGCCACGGGTTCCACTTCGGCATCAACTTCAGCGTCACCGATGACAGCGTCCACGAGCTCGACGCCATGCTCGACCTGGCCGCCGAGCTGGGGGCCGATCTCATCCCCGGGGTCTGCGTCGACCCCTTCCTGGTCGGTACCCGTCCGCCGGAGGAGACCCGGCCCCGGGTGGTGTTCATCGACGACAAGGACGCCGCCCTGCGCGCCATCGAAGACAGCCGCGCCGGCTCCCACGCCCAGCTCCAGGGGCTCGACAACCGGATCTTCCGCCTGGCCGTCAAGCGCACCTTCGAGCGCGAGCTGGCGGGAGACATCCACCGCTTCACCTGCCGCGAGCTGCGGGACCTCCTCTACCTGCTGCCCAACGGCGACGTCGTCCGCTGCGGCCTGGACCACCGGCCGGTGGGCAACCTGCGCCGGCAGAGCTTCGACGACATCTGGTTCGGCCAGGAGATCGAGGCCCACCGCTGCCGGGTGGACGACTGCCCGGGCTGCCTGCAGGCCAGCGTCCAGATCATGAGCCGGGCGTACGCCGGTGAGCTGGCACGGTGAGGTGGCCCGGTGAGGTGGCACGGTGAGGTGGCACGGTGAGGTGGCACGGTGAGGTGAGACGGCGAGGGGGGCGGCGCCCGTCCGCCTACCCCGCCCTCCGGGATCGGACGGCGGCGATGGCGGCCTCCTCCTGCTGGTACTTCTCGACGTTGCGCGCGATGAGCTCGTCGGGGTCGTGGCCTCGCTCGGTCAGCACCCGCCGGATGATGCGGTCCATGATCTCGAACTTGTCGTCGAGATACCGCCCCACCCGGTCGGCGGGGTAGGTCGTGTGCCAGTCGATGGTGATGTCGAGGGCGTGCTGGAAGCCGAGCAGGCAGATGGGCTGGTAGCCCTGGTGACTGCGGCGCCTGCCCCAGCCCGGCTCGACGTCGTGGTCGCGCAGGATCCGGCGCTCCTCGCTCTTGTTGATGCCCAGGTCGAGCAGCGGGGCGTTGTACCGGATGCCGTAGCGGGCGTAGTTTCCGATGTTCTTCTCGCGGGTGACGGCCATGCTCATCACCGCGTACTCGCCCCCCACGCTGCTGCAGATGAAGGTGTTGGTGATGTTGCGTTCCAGGTTGTAGATGATGCTGTGGGTGGCCATGGACTGCTGGCAGCCCAGGCAGAGCACCCAGTGTCCGCGATAGGTGGCGGCGTCGCGCAGCACGGACTTGAAGCCCACCTCGTTCCAGGTCCTGGTGAGATCGATGAGGTGGTGTTCGAACCGGTCCTCGCCGAGGATCCGCGCGAGGTCGGGGTTGTGGCGACGGCTCCACTCGTTGAACAGGGCCCCGTAGCGATGCATGTAGGTCAGCAGGTGGGCCCGGCCCTGGCAGTGCTGCCCCATGATGATGGCGACGGCGGCCGAGTCGAGACCCCCGCTGTAGAGGACCGAGAAGTCCTGGAGGCAGGCGTACTCGTCGAAGGTCAGGGGCATCCGGTCCTCGGCGGGTGGAGGGAGGGGCCAGCTTACCCGGGTCCGGACTGCGAGGGCAGCGCCGCGCAGCCGGCTTCGTCGGCGGCCGGGCCGGTCTCGGCCCGGTCGGGCTGCAGCACGAGGTAGAGCGCATCCTCGCAGGGGCCATCACCCCCGATGGATGACAGCTCCCCGATGCGTCGTTGCAGCGTCGCGACGGTCATCGCCGGGTCCACCAGCAGGGCGCAGACGGCCTGGTCGGGCTGGAACCAGGGGGTCGGCACCAGATCCTGCCACCCGTTGGCGTCGGCGAGGATCAACCGGCTGCCGGCCGGGGGGCGGTCGAGGAACACGCCGGCCCCCGACCAGCGGGCTCGCGCCCCGTAGCTGCCCCGCATCGGCGGGGAGCGGGCCATGAAGACGATCTCGTACACGCCATGGGCCAGCAGGGTCGGCAGGAGGTGGGACAGCTCGCCGACCCGGACGTCGGGGGCGGCCGCCAGGCCGACGACATTGCGGATCTGGTCGGCTGCGTCGAAGGGGGGCACGCCCGAACAGGTCCACCGCGGTTCGTCGACCACCGGCAGGTCGTGGGCGTCG
>RFKJ01000347.1 GCA_003694325.1 Deltaproteobacteria bacterium | reverse complement strand
GTCGTGCAGGGCGAGGAAGCGGTGCGGCAGGGTGCGCTCCCGGTCGATGTCGGCCTGGACGCCGGCCCGCGTGTGGTCGCCATCGATGAACACGAGGTCGATCAGCCCGAGCTGGCGACGCCAGGCCAGGTACTCGGCGCTTCGGCTGCTGCCGAGGAACAGCCGCCCCCCCGGCGGTCGATGCAGGGGGAGGCCGAACCGCCGCCGGGCATAGCCGTCGTCGCAGCCGGCCACGAGTTCGAAGTCGAACAGGGCATGCAGGGTGCACCACAACCGCCCCGACCACAGGCCGATCTCCAGGTAGCGCCGCACCCGGCGTTCCTCGATGAAGGCACAGAGCTGTTCCAGCTCGCCGCGGGTCTGCAACACCCGGTCCATCGCCGGCTCCCCCGTGGCCTCGTAGATGGCCTGGACCTCGTGGTCCCAGCAGGGGGTGTCGGCGAGCAGGGAGGTGTAGTCGCGCATGGGGCTCGATAGCTGGCTGCGGTGAAGATCGCCTTCCTCAACAGCGGACTGCAGGCCCGCGGCGGCGCGGACCGCTGGCTGCTCGGCGTGGTGGCTGCGCTCCGGGCGAGCCGGCCGGACGTCGAGACGGTGCTGCTCTACGGGCGCGAGGATCCGGCGCTGCCCCCCCACGAGCGGCACCGCCTGGGGCCCGGGCGTCGGGTCCGGGGCCTGGAGCGCCGGGGGCTGCGGGCGGCCGGAGGAGCGGGGGCCGTCGCCCGCCTCGCCGCGGTGCTGGACGAGGTGGACGCCGACGTGGTGCACTGCAACGACGTCGTCGATCCTGGGCTCCTCTCGGTGGTCGCCGCCACCGGCCGCGGTGTCGCCACGGTCCAGGACCACCGCTTCTTCTGCCCCGGGCCGGGCAAGGTCCTCCCCGACTCCCGACCCTGCTCGGATCCCATGGGGTCGGCCTGCGCCTCCTGCCTGCCCGACGCCGGGTACCGCGAGCGGATGCTGTCCCTGACCCGGGCGCGGCTGTCGGCGCTGTCGGCCATGGCGGCGGTCACCGTGCTGTCCCGGTACATGCAGCAGGAGCTGGCGTCCGCGGGCGTCGCCGCCACCCTCACCCCGCCCTTCGTCGATCACCTGCCGGTCCGGCCGCCATCGGCCCCCCGGCACCATCTGTTCATCGGCCGCCTCGCCGAACACAAGGGGATCGCCACGGCCGTGGCCGCCGGCCGGCGGACCCGCCTGCCCCTGGTGGTCGCCGGGGCCGGACCGGTGCCGGTCGCCGGCGCCCGGTGGGTGGATCGCGCCGAGCTTGCCGACCTGTTGTCGGCTGCCGCCAGCGTGTGGATGCCGGGGGTATGGGCCGAGCCCTTCGGGATCGTGGGCCTGGAGGCCCTGGCCGCCGGTGTCCCGGTCATCGGCACGCTCCGCGGCGGCACGGGCGAGTGGCTGGAGGACGAACGGACCGGCGTCATCGTGCCGGCCGGAGATGTCGACGCGCTCGTGCGCGCCGCCGACCGCCTGGCCGACGACCCCACGCTGCGGGAGTGCCTGGGTCGCCAGGGTCGGGCGATGGTGGCGGCGCGCTTCTCGGTGCAGCGGTCGCTCGCCGCGCTGTGGCCGGTCTGGGAGCAGGTGGCCGGCACCTGAGGCCCATCACCTCCCCGCGGCGCGGCGCGGCGCGACGGCACCCGCCGGTCGCCTCCTCGACCGCGGTGCGGCTTCTCGGCAACCCGGTGGTCGGGACATCCGGTCGATCGCGGTAGAGGACCACCTGAAGCCCCGGAGGCATCGTGAACGTCAAGCAGCTCGACCACCTCAACCTCACCGTCACCGACCTCGACGAGAGCATCGCCTGGTACCGCCGGGTATTCGGATTCGAGCCGGTCGAGCAGGGGCAGCAGGGCCCCACCCGGTGGGCCATCCTCCGCAGCGGCGAAGCGCTCCTCGCCCTCTACGAGTACCCCGACCGCCACGTCGCCGACGACGACGAAGCACGAACCGCCCGCATCCACCAGCTCAACCACTTCGGCCTGCGGATCACCGACCGCGAAGCCTGGGAGCGTACCGCCGCGGCCCACTCCCTGGTCTGGAGCTACCCGAGCCCGGTGGCCTGGCCCCACAGCACCGCCTGGTACGTGCTCGACCCCAGCGGTCACGAGATCGAGGTCGTGCTGTGGGACGACGACCGGATCGCGTTTTCATGAGCGGTGACGGCCGCGTGGCTCGCGCGCCGATCACCACGCCCCGCCGCCGGCCCGCTCCGGGCCCCCACGCCGAACCGAGACCCCACCATGGTCGCCCACACCGCCCGGCCCGTTGCAGCCTCCCTGTCCCTGGTCGCCCTGCTGGCCTGCCCGCGCTCCGAGACGCCGGAGGTTCCCGCGGCACCCGACCGGCCGACGACGCCCGACGACCCGGCGACGTCCGCCGCCCCCGCAGCGCCCGACGTCCCCGCAGCGCCCGACGTCCCCACCACCCACGTCACCCCCACGGGGGACTGGCGAAGCGAAGCCTGCGGCGACCGCGTCTACCCGCGCGAGCTGCACATCGAGGCCGACGGCCGCTTCTCCGGCCGGGACCTGGTCTCGCCCTGCCCCGAAGGGGTGACCTGCATGTGGTCCGGCATCGTCGAGTTCGCCGGGACCTGGACGCAGGCGGGCCCCACCCTGCACCTGCAGACCACCACCGACGCCCGGGCCCTGGCCCCGGCCACCGACCTGCCGACCCACCTGGCCCTCGGGAGCGCGGGACTCACCGACGACGCCGGCTGCCTGTACGCGGGTGCCACGGACTGAGGGGCGCGACGTCCGCGGACTGCCGGGGCCGCCTGGCCGAGGCCCGCGCCGCCCACCCGCAGGCTTCGTCGGCGGCACCGCCCGTTGCGACTTGCGTCATGCCGGCCTCGATGCGCGCCCGGCCGTCGGCTTGCGCGGCATCTTCTCGCTGCGTTCCCTTGCCATACATGGTGCAAAGGTTATTCATCTGCCATGCTTCCCGCCAGCCGGTCCCCCCGCAGCCCGCCCGCCCCC
>RFKJ01000346.1 GCA_003694325.1 Deltaproteobacteria bacterium | reverse complement strand
GTGCAGCAGTACGACTTCGACCGCGGACGCTTCTGCCTGGCGGAGGCGTGGACGGTGGGCGAGATCAAGGCCGCCGTCCACGAACTGATCGAAGCCCACGCCGGGCGCCTGCCGGACAGCCGCGACGCCCGCATCGTCATCAAGCCCAACCTCAACAACGACCTGGTCGCCCTGACGGGCAACTGCGTCGATCTCCGCGTCCTGCGGGCGATCATCGCCGACCTGCGCGATCGCGGGTACCACGACTTCACCATCGCCGATGGCAGCAACGTCGGGGTGGAGCGCCGCGAGATCGACACCTTCAAGCGGCTGCGGGTGGACCGCCTCGCGAAGCGGGAGGGGGTGCGGATCGTCGATCTCAACCACGACGACGGCCACCAGGTCGTGCTCGCCGCCGGCGCCCACCCGCGGGTGGCCCGGACCGTGCTCGACTGCGACTTCCTCATCTCGGTGCCCAAGGTCAAGACCCACGTCGAGGCCGGTCTGTCCTGTGCCATGAAGAACTGGGTGGGGATCGCCCGGGGCCAGGAGAAGCGGCACATGCACTACGACCTGGGCCGCAACATCTTTGCCATCAACGAAGTGGTGATGCCCGACCTGATCATCGTCGACGGGTTGGTGGGCATGGAGGGCAACGGCCCCGGCGACGGCGAGCCCTTCCGCCTGGGGCGGCTGATGGCCTGCGACAACGCCTTCCTCAACGATGCCATCGTCGCCCACCTCGTCGGCATGCCGATTGCGCGGGTGCCCTACCTGCTGCACGCCCGCGACGCCGGGCACATCGACGACGCGCTGCTCGCCGACATCCAGGAGCGCCTCCCCCGGATCTGCGAGATCAAGCTGCCCCCGCCCCGCACCCGGCTCGCCGAGCTGGCCGACAGTCGCAGGATCTTCTGGCTCAAGAAGCTGGCCCGGCCGCTGACCGACCGGCCCGAGGTGCTGGAGGCCGCCTACAAGCTCAAGATCATCCAGGACGTCTACAGCCGCGAGGACGACGCGGTCCGCACGATCTCGCGGCAACCCGACCTGTGCGGCGAGTGCCGCAAGTGCGTCGATTTCTGCCCGACCGAGCTGGCCCTGGACGACATCGGGATCAAGACCGACCCGGAACACTGCATCGGCTGCCTGTACTGCTGGTGGGTGTGTCCCGAGGACGCCATCGAGCTGCACGGGCCGCTCAACGCGATGCAGCGCCAGGTCGACCGCTACAAGAAGGTGATCGAGGCCCTGTGAGGGCGCGGGCCGGCCGGCTCCTCGCAGGGATGCTGCTGCTCGTCGCCGGGTGGATCGCCCCCCGGGCCGACGCGGCCGACCCGTGGGGACGACCGGCCCACCTGCGGGCGGTGTCGGCGCCTCCCCAACGGTGGACCGACCTGTGGCGGGACCGGCGGCCGGTGCGGCTGTGGTGGGATCGGGTCGGCGAGGACCTGGTCGGCGACCCGGCGTGCTCCCGGGGCGACGTGCAGGTCGAGCGGCGCGGGCGTTGGCGTACGGTGGCCCGGGGGGTGTCGCCGGGGTTCACCAGCCGACCGGTCCGGCCGGGCACGCGGTTCCGGGTCCGGCTGGAGGTGCGGGCCGGGCCGGGGGCGGGCGACTGCCCGGAGCGGACCGGACGCTGGAGCGCGCCGGTGGCGGCCCCGCCGGTGACGACGCCCACGGACATCGCCCGGCTGTGGGCGCCGTCCGGTGCCCTCCTCGGGGAGCGGGTCGGGCAGGTGCGGGTCCAGCCATCGACGGGGCGGGTGTGGGCCACCACGCTGGGGGGTGGCGCGGCCGAGCTGGATCCGGGCACCGGGGAGGTCCGGCCCTGGACCCGGTTCGAGGGACTGCCCGACGACCGGGTCATCGACGTGGACGTCGGCGATGACCGGGTGCTCCTGGGGACGGCGGGCGGTGGCCTGTTGCTGGTGGAGGAGGGCAGGGAGGGGCCCGCCGCGGCTGCACCGGTGCGGGGGATGCAGCCGGCGCGGACCTGGTCGACGGAGTTGCCCAGTATCTGGGTCCAGGCGGTCGCCCTGGGCGGAGACGGGGCGGTCGCCTGGTTGGGCACCGATGCCGGGCTGGCGGTGGCCACCGGCGACCGTGTGGCCACCGCGTGGGCGCCGGGCAGCGTGTTCTCGCTGACCCCGAGCGCGGGCGGCGGCCTGTGGGTCGGCGCCGAGGGGCTGCGACACCTGGCCGGAGATCCCGCCGATCCGGGGGGCTTCGAGGTGACGCCCACCCCGCTGCCGGCGGAGGACCACGTCTACGGGCTGGTCGAGGACGGCGACGGGCTGCGGGTGGCCACCCTGGAGGAGGGGGTGGTGCGCCTCGAACCCACGGGCGACACCGCCCCGGCCGGCGATGGGGGTGCCGCCTACGCCCTGGCCTCCACCGGGGAGGGGTGGTGGGTGGCCCGGGGAGCGTCGGGGCTGGAAGCACCGGACGGCCCGCGCCTGGGCCGCGCCGCGGGCCTGCCGTCGTCGACGGTGTGGGCGGTCGCCACCGGGCCGGACGGAGTCTGGGTCGGCACCCGGCGGGGCCTGGCCCGGATCCGGCCGGCCCCCGACGGGACGCGGCCGCCGCAGGTCACGGTGGCACCGGTGGCCGCCTGGCCCGCCGACCGGGACACGACCGCGTTGCTGGTGCGGCGGCGGGGGATGTGGGTGGCCGGTCCCGGCGGGGTCACCCGGCTCGGTCGCCCCCACCGCGATGCCGACGACCTGGTGGTCGCCGCTCCCCAGCCGGTCGTGGCCCTCCTCGACGATGAGCGAGGCGGCGCCTGGGCCATCGGCTCGGCCGCGGTCCACCTCGACCGCCGCGGTGACCTGTCGGTGGTCGAGCTGCCGGCCGCCGCCGCGGCGGCGGCGCGCGGACCCGGTGGCCTGTGGCTGGCGATGGCCGAGCGGTTGTGGTGGTTGCCCGACGGTGCACGCCGGCCGGTGGCGGTCCGGCCGCTGACGGGGGTGACGGCGCTGGTGGCCGACGGGACCGACCTGTGGGCGGTGGCCGACCGCCGGGTGGTCCGAGTGGCACCGGGCGCCGAGCGCCCCTTCCTCCGGACCCGTCCCGTGCTGTCGCTGGCCATCGATCCCGCCGATCCGGGCCGGGTGTTCGTCGGCACCGAGGACGGGCTGGAGGGGCTGGTGGTGGCCGGGCCCGACGAGGGCGAGGTCATCGACCTGCTGGCCGATCGCGACCGGGGCGTTGCCGTGCCGGCGGTCGCCGCCGATGGCCGTGGCGGAGCCTGGTTCGCCACCGTCGCCGGCACGGTGGGCCGGCTCGACGCCGACGGCACGGTGCGGCTGGCGACCCTGCCGGGACCCGATCCGCCACCCCCCCGGGGGCTCGTCGTCGACGAGGACGGCGACGGGGCCTGGCTGCTCTCCGAGCGCGGCCTGTGGCGGGTCCGGCTGCCCGCCCGGTCCGACCGGTCGGTCAGCGCTCCTGGGGGCGTCCCAGGCGCTGGGCCGTGACCCGCAGCAGGAAGACGGGGTTGCCGAGGAGGTAGCGCTTCCACAGGCGCCGGGGCTCGGCCACCAGTCGACCGACCCACTCGAAGCGGTCGGTGAACCAGCGGGGCCCCCGGGCCGTGCGCCCGGCGATGAAGTCGGCCGTCGCGCCCAGGCACCACACCACCGGCGCCTCGATCCGGTCCCGCCGCTCCTCGGTCCAGTACTCCTGCACCGGCGTGCCCATGCCCACCAGCACGATGTGGGGGGAGAAGGCGTTGATCCGCGCGATGCAGGCCTCGTCCTCGGGGCCGCTGCGCGGGTGGAAGCCGTGGTCGGTCGCCACCTGGAGGCCGGGGTGCCGGGCCCGCAGCCGCTCGGCGGCCTCGGCGGTCACCCCCGGCTCCCCGCCGATCCAGTAGATGCGCCATCCCTCGGCCTCGGCCCGGGCGGCGAGGTCCCAGATCCAGTCGGCCCCGGTCATGCGATGGGGCAGTTGCCGCCCCAGGATGCGGGCCCCCAGTCGCACCCCGTTTCCATCGCAGAAACACAGGTCGACGTTGCGGAGGAACCGGGTGAGCCGGCCGTCGCGCGCCGCCGTGTTCAGGACGTGGACGTTGGCATAGGTCAGGGTGAACGGCCCGCCGGTGGCGATGGCGGCTCCGACCCGGTCGAGCAGGTCCTCCAGGCCGACCGGGTGGACCGGCACCCCCAGCACGTCGACGGCGGGTCCGGGATCCGGTTGCCCCGCGCGGTGGTCGGAACCGCCCATCGTCGAGCCCTACTCGGTGGAGGCCGCACCCGAGACCTGGTAGGACGCCAGCACCCGGGTGTGGGAGTTGTCTAGCTCGATGGTGCCGCGGGACTCGTTGGCGGGGCCGATCTTGATGTAGAGGACGAGGCCGGGCTCCCAGGCGGTGAAGGTGCCGACGGGTACGTGGAAGCGGCCGTCGTCGTCGACGGCACAGCTCACCCGTTCGACCTCGGCGCCGGTCCCGCCGTCGACCAGGCGCATCTCGATGATGATGGCGTCGGCGCCGCTGGTGACCCACGAGAAGTCGAGGCTCTCCTCCTTGACCACCGGGACGGTCTCGTCGTCCAGGGTCGGCAGCGTCAGCTCGAAGGCGCCGGGCACGGTGGCCAGGCCCGACACCGAGAAGGTCGGCAGTTCGTCGCTGTCGAAGGTCGCGATGGACCAGATGGTGTCCGGCAGCAGCACGTCGGCCGGAACGTCGCCGTCGCCGTCCACGCCGTTGAACTGCATCTCGGCGCCATCCCACGCCAGGTCGATGGCCTTGCCGTCGCTGCGGGTGATCCGCAGGTGGTCGGCGCCGGGGTCGAAGGGCGCCCACTCGGGAGACGGGTCCCAGTTCCGTTCGCAGGTGTTGATCGCCGACGTGATGGTCGACCACCAGGTGGCCCCCTCCATCGGCTCGATGAACTGGAGGTTGGCGTGCGCCAGGCTGCCGGCGCTGGCCAGCGCCCCGACCGACTTCGTGTAGGACAGGGAGCCGACCACCCGGGTCAGGCCGGTGCCGTCGGCGAAGTAGCGGAAGGCGTGGTCCAGGCTGCCGCTGCCCTCGGAGGTCTGCACCGCGACCTCGACCCAGTCGGCGTCGGCCACCGCCGGGGTCACGACCTGGAGGCTGGTCTCGGTCCAGCTCTGCACCGTGCCCTCGATCCCGGCGAAGGAGACGGTCGCGTCCGCGGCGAAGGGGCCGCCGGTGATGGTGACGGTGGTGCCTCCATCGGTGGGTCCGTACTCGGGATCGACCCGGTCGATGGCGATGTCGATGGGGGTGGCGGTGTCCACCGCCCCGCCGTCACCGCCGCCGTTGCAGCCCTGCGGCAGGTCGTTGCAGGTCTCTTCGATGGTGCCCGGGTCGAACAGGCCGTGGCAGCCGGCCAGCAGGACCCAGGTCAACGCGACGGCGGAGCGGGGGAGCGGGTTCGACATCGGCATGGGCAGCCCGTCCAGGGGAAGCGCGGGAGGGCACCGTAGCCACGAACCCGGCGGCGGCGCAAGCGGTGGACCGCCGCCCGGTGGGAACGGGGGGCGCTCAGCTCGGCAGCGGCGTGACCCGGCCGGCCGGAACCCGCGGTCCGGGGGTGGAGCCGCCGCGCTCCACCAGGAAGCCGAGCAGGCGCCCCGCGCTCCGCAGCTTGTGGCCGAGGTCGCCGGGGTTGCGGACGTTGCGGAGCTGCTTGGCGATGCCCGAGGGCGAGAGGTACTGGGCGACGTAGGCCAGCTTGAGCGCGAGCTGCAGCTCGCGGCGGGAGAGGCGCGGCAGGTCGATGATGACCTCGCGGGCGTTGTCGGCGGGGCGGAAGTCGCCCTCCACGAACCAGCCGTTTTCCATCGCCTGGTCGTACATCGCGGTGCTCGGCGAGGGCAGGGCGACGCTGAAGTGGACGAAGCGGGTGCCCAGGCGCCGGGACATCCGCCACGAGTTGATCAGGGTCTGCCAGGATTCGTAGGGGCTGGCGCCGATGAGCACGCTGATCTCGGGCTCCAGCCCGTTCTCCCGGCAGGTCTCCACCGCCTGGATCACGTCCTGGACGTGGATCTCCTTGACGCAGTCCTCGAGCAGGCCGTCGTCGAAGGTCTCGCTGCCCATGTAGACCATCTTGCAGCCGGCGTCGGCCATGGCCCGGATCTGCTCGCCGTCGTGGAGCATGTTGGCCCGAGCCAGGCAGATCCACTCCAGCCCCAGCGGCGCGATGCCCGCGCAGATCTCCATGGTGCGCTTCCTGCCCCAGGTGAACACGTTGTCGGCGATTTCGACGCCGCGGATCCCCCGGGCGGCGATGTCCTGGAACTCGGCGATGATCTGGTCGACGCTGCGCTTGCGCAGGGGGGGACGCTGGACGTAGGTCGGCTGCAGGCGCTTGAACTCCAGCTCGATGGCCTGGTCGAGGGCGTTGGTGGTGCAGAAGGTGCAGCGGAAGCCACAGCCGCGGCTGACGGCCATGGTGGTGATCGGGGCGACGTCGAGGCGGTTGGCCCGGTACCGGCCCCGCAGCAGGCCCCGGTCGGGCATCGGCAGGGT
>RFKJ01000345.1 GCA_003694325.1 Deltaproteobacteria bacterium | reverse complement strand
GCGCCGAGCTGGTCCGGGTCCGCCTCCGCCTGGAGGCCGACGGGTTCGTCGCCGAGCGTACCGGGCACCAGGGCAGCGGGCGGAGCAGCAGCATGGCCCTCGCGCACGGCCTGGCCATGGTCGGCGCCGACAGCGAGGGGGTCCCGCCCGGCAGCCGGGTGGCCGTGCAGGTCTACGACTGGTCCTTCCTGGCGCGCGCCACCCCCGGGTACCGCTGGTGACCGCCCCCGCCGGCTACGTCCTCGCCGGCGGTCAGTCCCGCCGCATGGGGCGCCCCAAGGCGTTCATCGAGATCGGGGGCCTCCCCATGGCGCTCCGGGTCGCCCGGGCGATGGTCGACGCCGGGGTGCAGCCGGTCCACCTGGTCGGCAAGGACCCGTCCCTGGCCTCCCTGGGCCTGCCGCTGGTCCCCGACGGGACGCCGGACCAGCACCCCCTCGTCGGGCTGGTCCGCGCCCTCGAACACGCCGCCGGGATCGGACGGGTGCGGGCGCTCGTCGCCCCCTGCGACCTGCCCCTGCTGGGACCCGAGCACCTCGTCGCGTTGCTGCGGGCCGACCGTCCCGTGGTGGCCCGCACCGCCGACCGCCGGCACCCGCTCCTCGCCGTGCTGGAGACGGCCATGCTGCCGGATCTCCAGGAGGCACTCGCCAGCCGGCTGTCGGTCCGCGCCGCCCTGGCGGCCCTGCCGGGGGTCGAGCTGCCCGCGGATGCCCTGCTCAACGTCAACCACCCCCACGAGATCCCCGACCTTCCCGACGCGCCCGTGGGATGATCCGGGGACCCGCCGGAGGCCGCCATGTCCGTCGTCGCCCGCCTCGTGCTCCTCCCCACCTCTCCCGCCGATGTCGGCGGTGCCGTCCGCGCCGCCCTCGCCAGGGCGGGCGTCGAGCTGCTGCCCGACGCCGACTGCGGTCCCGACGGCCTCGAACACCAGCTCCTCGCGGCGCGGGGACTGCGGGGCCTGACGGTGCTGCTCGGCGGCCCCGAGATCCCCGACCCCGCGGTGATGGCCCGGATCCGGGACGCCCTGGATGGCCGGCTCCCCGGCTTCGACCACGGCCTGCGCCAGGTCCAGTTCGGCCACCTCGGGGCCCGGGCGGTGCTCGCCGACGGGGTCGCCGGTCGCTGCGGTGACGGCGTGGTGGTGGCCCTGCCCGGCTCCGAAGAGGTCGCCGCCGAGGCGCTGACCACCCTCGTCCTCCCCATCCTCGACCGCCTGCTGCCCGCCCCGGCCGACGACGCGCCGCGGCCCGGCAGCCACGTGGATCTCGTCCAGGCGCCCGCCGGCCCGGCCGCCCCGCGGCCCGATGCCGACGAACCGACGGCCGGACGCAGCGGCTGGCAGGCCGGGCTCGCCGCCATCGGCGGCCAGCTCGATCGCGATCGCTGGCCGCCCCTCCCCGCGGTGTTCTCGCGGGTGGCCCCCGCCCGCAACGTGCTGGAGACCGCCGGCGAGCGGGCCACCTGCGTCCTGCCCGACGGGCGCCGCCTGCCGATCTTCGGCTGGCCCGACCTGCGCCGCAGCCACAGCAAGGTCCTGCTGGTGGCCGAGGGAGAGCCGCTGGCCGAGGTCGTGGCCCTCCATCGCCACCCCCGCCAGGTCGGGGTCGTCTCCGAGGGCGGAGCCGGCCTGCTGCCCGGGGCCGACAGCGACCTGGACTCCATCGCCCGGGAACGCACCGGCAGCCCCCCGCCGGACTTCGGCACCCTGTTCGCGCTCGAGGGCGGCACCGTGTACTACCGGCGCAACGGGCGGATCTGGTCGTGGGACGGCAGCCGGGAGCGCGACGAGGGCTCGCCCACCCAGGCCTTCGCCAGCCTGCTGCTGCGCTGGTCCCAGCGCTGACCGTCGCGGCGGCCTGCTGCGACGACCTGCACGACAGCGGGTTCCTGTCTCACGGCAGCAAGTTAACGGCGACCCTCACCACGGCAGTCCCCGGCCGTCGAACCCCGGGCCGCGAACCCGCCGGCCGCAGAGGAAGTGTCCATGTCCGCCCACGAAGCCGAAGCCATCCTCGAACCCGCCGCCACCCGGGTGCGCGACCCGCTCACCGGCCGCAGCGTCTGGCTGGCCGGCATGATCAGCGACGCGCGCGTCGACGACGACGTGCTGTCGTTCACCCTCCGGGCCCAGCCGGCCCACGGCACCGACGACCTCGCCCGGATCCAGGAGGCGCTGCTGCGCAACATCCAGGCCACCGGCTGGGCGGGCCGGGTCGACTGCAAGGTGCGCCCGGCCATGGCCCCGGGGCGGTCGGCGCCGGCCCACGACCACAGCCACGGGCACGGCGCGGCCCCGGTCCGCGGCATGGAGGGGGGCGGCATGCAGCCCCACGGCGGCCCCATCGTCAAGGCCCGGATCCCCGGCGTCCAGCGCATCGTCGCCGTCGCCAGCGGCAAGGGCGGCGTCGGCAAGTCCACCGTCGCCACCAACCTCGCCGTCTCGCTGGCCCGTTCCGGTTGGAAGGTCGGCCTGATGGACGCCGACATCTACGGCCCCAGTGTGCCGACCATGCTGGCGGTGAACGGCGGCGTCTACGCCAACGCCGACAAGAAGATCGTCCCCCACGAGGCCTACGGCGTGCGGGCCATGTCCATCGGCTTCCTCGTCGACGACAGCGAGCCCATCATCTGGCGCGGCCCGATGGTCATGGGGGTGGTCCGCCAGTTCCTCCAGGACGTCGCCTGGGGAGAGCTCGACGTGCTGCTGGTCGACCTGCCGCCGGGCACCGGCGACGCCCAGCTCACCATGATCCAGGCCGTCGACATCACCGGGGCGGTCATCGTCACCACGCCCCAGGACGTGGCGGTCCTCGACGCGGTGCGGGGGGTGGAGATGTTCCGCAAGCTCGACGTGCCGGTGCTGGGCATCGTCGAGAACATGGCCTGGATGGAGATGCCCGACGGCACCCGGATCCATCCCTTCGGCGAGGGCGGCGGCCGCCGCACCGCCGAGCGCTACGACGTGCCCCTGCTGGCCCAGGTGCCGCTGGATGGACGGATCCGCGAGGGCGGCGACGCCGGCCGGCCGGCGGCCCTCAGCGGCGACGTCGGCAAGGTCTTCGTCGACGTGGCCGACAAGATCAAGGCTGCCCTGTCCTGACGCCCCGCCGCTCGGCGAAGGAGAGGCGACATGCAAGCCCTGACCGACAGCCTGGGCCGGATCCACACCTACCTTCGCCTGAGCGTCACCGACCGCTGCAACTACCGGTGCGTGTACTGCATGCCGGCCGAGGGCATGTCGTGGATGCCCCGGCAGGACCTGCTGTCCTACGAGGAGCTGGGCCGGGTCGTCGGCGTCTTCGCCACCATGGGCATCCAGCGGGTGCGCCTGACCGGCGGCGAACCCCTCGTCCGGCGGGACATCACGCGCCTCGTCCGGGTCATCGCCGACACCCCCGGCATCCGCGACGTGGCGATGACCACCAACGCCCACTTCCTCGCCCCCCACGCCGACGACCTCGCCGCCGCCGGCCTGACGCGGCTCAACATCTCGCTGGACACCCTGCGGGCCGACCGATTCCACCGGCTGACCCGGGGGGGGAAGCTCTCGCGGGTGCTCGATGGCATCGACGCCGCGCGGGCCGCTGGCCTGGTCCCCATCAAGATCAACGCCGTCGTCATGGAGGGGGAGAACGATGACGAGGTCGAGGACCTCGTCGAGTTCTTCAGCCGCCACGCCGCCGACACCGAGCTGCGGTTCATCGAGTACATGCCCTTCGAGGCGCGGTGGCACCGCTGCGTGCCGGCCCGCCGGCTCCGCGAGCGCCTCGCGCGCCGCTGGACCCTGACCCCGCTCCGGCAGGTGGCCGGAGAGGGCCCGGGCAGCGGCGCCGGTCCGGCCCGGACCTGGCGGATCGAGGAGACCGGCCTCGTCGTCGGGTTCATCAGCCCGATCACCGAGCACTTCTGCGCCACCTGCAACCGGCTGCGGCTCATGGCCGACGGGCACCTGCGCACCTGCCTGGCCCACGAGGACACGCCCTCCCTGCGAGACCTCGTCCGGAGCGGGGCGACGGACGCCGACCTGGAAGCCGCCATCCGGGCCATGGTCATGGGCAAGCCCTGGGGCCACGACTGCCAGCTCGAGGGGGGAGAGGTCTTCGAGGGGGTCATGACCAGCGTGGGCGGGTGAGGCCGTCGGTGTTGGCGATGATT
>RFKJ01000344.1 GCA_003694325.1 Deltaproteobacteria bacterium | reverse complement strand
TCCGCGGCGTGGACGTGGGCGTCGGCGCCCGGGTGGGCCAGGGCGACCGCGACGAGCCACAGGGCCAGGGACGCGGGGTGCATCGACACGAGCATACCCGACGTGGTCGACCCGCAGGACCGCCGCGCGGATCAACGGCTGCAGCTTCAGCTGAACGGGCGTGGCTGGCGCTCCAGGCGATGATCCATGCCGTGGTCAGCGGCCAAGACACCGTCAACAGCACGCTGATGAAGCGCACGTTGAAAGCTCACCCGCTCTACGCCCACACCCCGGGCGAATAGCCGACATCGAGTTCTGCGACGCCGACGGCGACCGTGGATGGCTCGGGCCCGGGTGGGGGTACAACCCGAGCGAACCCCCATACACCATTTGACGGGACCCAACTCACGGGGGCGGCCAGGTGCAACGGTTCTTCCACTTTGGCGGTTCCTGGTCCGCTGCGAAGGTGGTTCTACCGTGACGATGGGCTCATCAGCCCTCTGCCGCGTCCCCAAACCGCAGCCGCTCCCTGGAGTGGTGTGCCAGTCCGGCCGCGGCCCATCCACCGACGATCACCTCTCCCTCGGGACCGAGCGCCTCCAAGACGCGCTCGGCGTACGCGAGCACGTCGAAATCATCCCGCTCCCGGACCACCGACAGGGCGACGAGGGCCGGCTGGCGGTCTCTCAGCAGGGCCAGAAGCTGGTCGGTGGGGACGTCGGTGCCCAGGTAGAGCAGGCGGTATCCGCGGTTGGCCAGCCGAAAGGCCGCCGCGAGCAGGCCGAGTTCGTGTAGCTCTCCCGGGGGCGTGGCGCAGACGGCCTCGGGGGCGGTTGGGCCCGGATCCCGGCCGCGGGCCATGGTGAGGATCCGCTCGCGGGACCACGCCGAGACGTAATGCTCCTGCACGACGGTGACCTCGCCGGCCTCCCAGCGGGCGCCGATTTCGTGCAAGATGGGCAGGATGACCTGGTCGATGAGGGTCTCGAAGGGCAGGCTGAACAGCCAGCTCAGCACGCGGTCGACCTCGGCGCGATCGAAGGCGAGCAGCGCCTCGAGGGCGGCGTTGCGCAAGGACTCAAGGCCGCCGGGGAGCGGAGTCGCGGGCGCCTCCATGGTGGTGGCGGGGCGCGCCTCGCGCTTGACGATTTCGGCGACGGTCGAGATGCGGTGCCCCGCGTCGAGGAGCGCCTTCACCCGCTGGAGCAAGGCGACGTCCTCGTCGGTGTACAGCCGATACCCCGACGGCGCGCGCTTGGGCTCCACCAGCCTGTAACGCCGCTCCCAGGCGATCAGGGTGCTCTTCGGAATGCCGGTCATCTCAGATACGTTGTTGATCCAGTAGGCCATGTGTCGCTCCGAACGCGTGGACCGCCGGGAGTCCGCGGAGAGCGTCGTGAAGGGAGGCGTCGTGGGACGGGTGGGGGAACAACCCCAGCACGCGGGGAGTGAAGAAGCCGACGACCGCGACGAAGGCCTCGGAGACCTTCGCTCTGAAGGGGACGACGGTGCGTCCGGCCAGGGCGTCGCCACCGCGGTGCAGGAGGGTGAGGCCGATCCGGCGGTAGACCCGGGCGGCGACCAGGATGGCGAAGCGCGCTCGGGGAGGAACGTCGCGCAGGCCGTCCCAGGCAGAGTCGTAGTAGCGCTCGGCCAGCCGGAGCAGATCGCAGACGACCAGGGACACGGCGTGGCGGTCAGCGGTCCCTGCGACCAGATCCTCGGGGTCGACCCCGACCCGGCGCAGGCGCGTCGCTGGCAGGTACACGCGGTCGCTGCGGGCGTCCTCTAGGACGTCGCGGCACAGGTTGGTCAGCTGCATCGCGATGCCCAGGTCGATGGCGTGGGCCATGGCGGCGCGGTCGCGGACGCCCAGGACGCCGCACATCAGCAGGCCCACCGTCGAGGCGACCCCGTAGCAGTAGCGGAGCAGAGCGGTGTCGTCGGAGATGCGGACGCCGCCGATATCGCCGGCGCAGGCGGCCACCAGCGCCCGGGCGGCGTCGAGGTCGAGGCCGCGGCGGGCGTGGACCTCACGCAGGGCGGCGACCTCGGAGCGGGGAGGGATGAGGCCGCGGAGTTCGGCGTCGACGGCGGCCAGGGCGGCGTGGCGGACCTTGTCGTCCAGGCCGGGCTCGTCGGCGAGATCGTCGACCAGCCGGCAGAACGCATAGACCCGCGCCGCGTCGTCCCACTGGTCGGCCGGCAGGAAGTGGGCGGCGAAGCCGAAGCTCCGTGACCCGCGCGCGAGCTCGGCGCGGGCCGTGGGCGCGGTGAGCGCGGTGCTCACTTCGCCACCCGAGCCAGGACGGGACGGGGGACTGGCAGGGCGACGGACGGCTCGGGAACGACCCGATCGAGCACCTTGGCCCCCGAGATCACGCCCGGCACCCCGGCGCCGGGATGGGTCCCCGCGCCCACGAAGAACAGCCCCTCCACGTCCTCGGAGCGGTTGTGGGACCGAAACCACGCGGACTGGGTGAGGGTGGGCTCGGGGCCGAACCCGGCGCCGTCCGGGGTGCGCAGCGTTTCCTGGAAGTACCGCGGGGTGACGTGGAACTTCGTCGTGATGCGTCCGGTGAGTCCGGGAAGCAGGCGGTCCTCGAGGTGGGCGAGGATGCGGTCGAAGTAGGCGTCGCCCTCTGTGTCCCAG
>RFKJ01000343.1 GCA_003694325.1 Deltaproteobacteria bacterium | reverse complement strand
TCGGCGAGCTGCCAGGCGATGCCGGCGTGGCGCCCGTACCGTCCGAGCTGCCGGACGACGGTCCGGTCCGCCCCCACCACCCTCGCCCCCGCCCGGCAGGCGAAGGCGAAGACGGCGCCGGACCGGGAGTCGGCCATGGCCAGGCAGTCCGCCGAGGACCCCACCCGCCCGGGACCCAGCGACTGGGAGAGGGCCTGGCCGTCGGTGATCTCGCGCAGGGCATCCAGCAGGTCGCCGACGATCTCCGGCGCCGGGGCGCTCCGCGCCAGCTCGATGGCCCGCAGGGTCAGGTGGTTGGCGCCCAGCCAACCGACCGCGCCGCCGATGATCCGGCGAGCCGCCCGGCGTCGGCGCCCCCCCGGGGAACCCAGCGCGGCGTCGTGGAGGTCGATGGCGAGATGGAGCAGCTCCGCGGCCACCGCCGCATGTTCCGCTCCGGTGCGGGCATCGGCGTCATCCACCCGGGAGCCGTCGCCGGCGGCCGCCGCCGCGCGGGCGCTCAACAGGACCAGGATGGGCCGCACCCGCGGCACCCCCGGCGCCAGGAACAGCGCCGGGTCGAAGCCCACCGGCGCGCCGTCCCCACCGGCGAGGTCGCGCAGGGCCGACTCCAGGCGCAGCAGGGTGTCGACGATGTCGTCTTCGAGCGCCTCGGCCGCGAAGCCCCCGCGACCCCGCTGGCGGCGCTGCAACTGGCGGCGAAGAAAGCGGCGGGCAGACATCAAGACCCACGCGGTGGAGAGACGGGGAAGGCGGCGGGGAGCGCGGCGGGGGCAACAAGAGCATGCCCCAACCACGCCTAATTCGGAAGGCCGCCCCCGGCGGTGTGCCAGCGCTGCGCCAGGGGGATCCGGCGCCCGGATCCGAAGGCCTTGGAGGTGACTCGCAGCCCCGGCGGCATCTGCCAGCGCTTGTACTCGCTGCGGACGACCATCGACACGACCCGGCGAACGAGGGCCGGATCGTGGCCGCGGGCCACGATCTCCACCGGATCGATCAGCTCCTCGATGTACATCCGGAGGATGGCGTCGAGGACCGGGTAGGGAGGCAGGCTGTCCTGGTCGGTCTGGCCCGGCGCCAGCTCGGCGGACGGCGGCTTGGTCAGGATGGACTCCGGGATCCGCGGGCCATCGCGGTTCAGCCAGCGGCACACCCGGTAGACGTCGGTCTTGAACAGGTCGGAGATCACGGCCAGCCCGCCGCACATGTCGCCGTAGAGCGTGCAATAGCCGACGGCCAGCTCGCTCTTGTTTCCGGTGGTGAGCAACAGGTGGCCGAACTTGTTGCTCACCGCCATCAACAGCGCCCCCCGGGTGCGGGCCTGGAGGTTCTCCTCGGTGACGTCGCGGTCCCGGCCGGCGAACAGCCCGGCGAGCGTGTCGAGGTAGGCGTCGTAGACCCCATGGATGGGCAGCAGGTCGAACCGCACCCCGAGGTTGGCCGCGAGCGCCGCGGCATCGTCGATGCTGCCCTGCGACGAGAACGGGCCGGGCATCCCGATGGTCCACAGGTTCTCCGATCCCAGCGCCTCCGCCGCCACGCAGGCGACCAGCGCCGAGTCGATCCCCCCGGACAGCCCGACGAGGGCCCGGCTGAACCCGCAACGGGTCGCGTAGTCCCGCACGCCCATGACCAGGGCGCCGAACACCTCGGCCTCAAAACCCGGGCTGTGGAAGGGCACCTCGGGTCCGTCGAGATCGACGACGAGGTGGGCCGACTGAAACTGCGGCCCCTGCACCAGCAGCCGACCGTCGGCGGTGACGACGAGGCTCTGCCCGTCGAACAGCAGCTCGTCGTTGCCTCCCACCTGGTTGCAGTACACCAGCGGAGCCCGGGCGTCCGCGGCCTGCTTGCGCACCAGGGCGAGGCGGGTGTGGGCCTTGCCGGTGTGGAACGGGCTGGCCGAGAGGTTCAGCACCAGGTCGCAGTCCACCATGCAGTCGATGGGATCGATGTCGTAGGTGCGATGCGGAAACAGCGCCGGCTCGTGCCAGATGTCCTCGCAGATCGTCACCCCGAGTCGCAGCCCGGCGACCTCGACCGGGTGCGGGTCCTCCTCGGCGACGAAGTACCGGTGCTCGTCGAACACGTCGTAGGTCGGCAGCAGCGACTTGCAGACCACCCGGACCAGGCGACCGTCCCAGGCGACGATCGCGGCGTTCCGCAGCCCCTCGTCGTCCCGCCAGGGCACCCCGAACACCACGATGAGCCCGCCGTGACTGGCCGCCACGAGATCCATGGCCGCCGCCCGGCAGGCGGCGACGAGGTCCGCCCGCTCCAGCAGGTCCCGCGGCGGGTAGCCCGACAGCACCAGCTCGGGGAGCACCACGAGCCGGCACCCCGCGGCCCGGGCCTCCTCGACCGCCGCGAGACACCGGGCGAGGTTGCCCTGCACGTCGCCGATGACGGGGCTGACCTGTCCGAGCAGGAGCTTCATGGCAGCGCTCCGTGCGCCGGCCGGGCAGACCATCGACCGCCCTGCACCGCCGCGGTGGCGCGATGAAGCCGGCGGTGGCCGCCGCGACCGGGTTCAGTAGCCTCCGGTCTCCTTCCAGGCCGAGGCGTTGTTGACGGCGAGAATGGCGATTCCGACGGCCATCAGGGCCAACCCGACGAAGCCCTGTCCGGTGATGGACAGCTCGGGGAGCGCGTCGTAGCCCAGGGTCCCGAAGGTGGTGGCGGTCGGGCCGCCGGGGACCCCGATGCCACCGAAACCCAGGCTGAGCATCCCCACCGCCATACAGGCGCCACCGATGATCCACAGGACAGCCTTCATGATCGCTCCCGTCGAAGACGCCCCGCATACCGTGGCCCGGGCCCGCGGGCAAGCGCCACCGTCCAGGCCGCCAGACGAGGCACGGGCGGCCCGGCGGCCGGGTCCCGGCGCGGTTAGACCGGTCGTTCCGCCAGCCCATGCCGCGCTGACCCCGATGACCTCGATGTTCGCCGCCCTGCTCGTCCTGTTCGGCTGCGCCTCCGAGCCGCCGCCCACCGCCCCGACGCCGGTGCGCTCGGCCTCGGCCCCAGCCTCCACCACGCAACCGTCCGCAGCCCCACCATCCGGGACGACGGACGGGCCGGCGCAGCCCACCGGTGGGCCGGCCGACGCCGCCAGGCCGACCGCCACCTGCTGCCGGACGCCGTCGGCGACCGCGGTCGTCGACGCCTACACCGCCCTCACCGAAGCCCTGGCGTCGGACGACGAGGCGGGCGCGGCCCGGGCGGTCACGGCGCTCGCCGACGCCGCCCGGGCGGCCGGCCGCGACCCGGAGCTGACCGAGGACTCCCGGCGCCAGGCCGACTCCATCGCCCAGGCCGTGCAGCCCCTGGCCGGCCGGTCCATCGCCGACATCCGGGCCGTGCTGGCCGAGCTGAGCGTCGACGTGATCCGGTTCGCCCGCGAAAACCGCGGAGGAGACCGCACGGTGGTCGCCGCCTGGTGCCCGATGGCCCCGGGCCACTGGCTGCAGACCGGCACCGACGTCCGCAACCCCTACTACGGGGCCGAGATGCTGAGTTGCGGGACCCTGGAGGCCCTCGACGACGTGAAGTAGGGTCACCTCGGGTTGCCACCGGCGGCCCTCCCCCAGGAGCTGGGGGGTCCCCCTCGCGGCAGGTGCGTGCGCGATGACCGAGGTGCTCTTCCTGGACGCCCTGGCGACGACCGCCACCGACGGCGAGACCCTGGACGGCCTGGGCCGGCTGGTCGCCCGCCTGCTGGCCCTGCGTGGGCTGCACGGGGTCGAGGAGCTGGTCCTCGGCCGGCCGGCCGGCGCCGGGCCGACCGGCCCCCAGGATCCGGCCCGGGCCATGGCGCTGGCGGCCGGCCTGCCCCTGCACACCGGGGGCTTCACCGTGGACCGGGCGGGCGCATCCGGCCTCCAGGCGCTGGCCTGTGGCGCCCGGGCCATCGCCAGCGGGGACCGGGACCTGGTCGTCGTGGCGGCCACCAGCCTCCGGGCATCCACCACGGCGCCGCCCTGCGAAGCCGTGGCCTGGCGCACCTCGCCGGTGCCCGACGCCGAGGCCGTCGCCCTGCTCCGCCAGCGGTTCGACCTGTCGCCGGAGGACGAGGCCCGGTGGGCCGCCGACAGCGCCGCCCGGGTCGAGGCCCATCGCGCCCTCCACGAAGGGGTCGGCCTGCACCTGCCGGCACGCACCGGTGAGGACCAGGCGGCGGTGGCCACGACCGCCCCTCCGATCTCCGGCGCGGTGGCCTTCGCGCTGGGAAGCACCCGGGCCGCCGAGCGTCTCGGCGTGGAGCCGCGTGCCCGCCTGGTGGCGGTCGTGGACGCCGCCCTCGATCCCGGGTGGCGGGGAATGGCCGCCGGCGAAGCAGCCCGGCGGGCCCTGGAGCGGGCCTCGCTGCGCCCCGACGAGATGGACCGGGTCGAGCTGGACGAGGCCCACGCCGCCTGGGCGCTGGCCAGCGCGCACCACGCCGGCCTGCCCCTTCCCCGCTGCCGGCCCGCCGGCGGCGCGCTGGGCCTGGGCCACCTCGGACCGGCCGAGGGGTTGCGCCTGCTGCTGACGCTGCTGGGTGGACTCGACGAAGCCGACGCCCGGTACGGCCTCTGTGCCCGGCCCGGCGCCGACGGCCAGGCGCTGGCCGTCATCGTGGACCGCGCCCGCTTCGCCTGATCCCACCGAACCGATAGACTGCCTGCCATGCCGCTCGCCGCCCTGCTCCTCGGTGATCCCGACCGCCTCGCCTTCCAGGGGCACCTGCGGCTGTCGGTGGCGCACCCCTCCGCGGGGATCGCCGTCGCCGCCCGGGTCGGCGCGGGCGACGATCCCGTGCCGGCCTGGTGGGCGGCCCGGGGGCTGGAGACCCGGCTCCGCGACGCCCTCCAATCATCCGCTCCCGATCGACACGCCATGCTGCACGCCCTGTGGCGCGCGGTGGGCGAGGCCCCGGCCGAGTCACTGGGGCCGCAGGAGGGGCGGGACCTCAGCCTGCTCGCGGCGAGCTGGGACGCCGGCGGCGTGGCGGTCGCCGGCGTGGGCCTCGCCGCGGCCTGGGCCTGGCTGCCCACCGGCCTGACGCCGCTGGTCTC
>RFKJ01000342.1 GCA_003694325.1 Deltaproteobacteria bacterium | reverse complement strand
CTCCGCCTGCGGGCGGTCCACGAACTGGCCGCCGCCGCCGACGCCGCCGACGCCGTCATCATCTTCGCCGACGGCCCCCGGCCCGAGGATCACTGGGCCTACGCCCCGGCCGAACCGGACGGCGCGGTGTTCGGACGGTGGGCCGACGGCGCGTTTACGCCGCTGCACGAGCGCTTCGACCGCTGGCTCACCGGCACCCTGCGCATCCTCGACGAGAACATCCACGATCCGGCCCGGCAGCTCGCCGCCCGCCTCGACGTGGACCCCGAGTGCGGCTTCCTGCTGCTGGCCGAAGCCGAGCAGGTGCTGGCCGCCGGCGACCCCGAGCGGGCCCGGGCCCTGCTGCGCCGCGCCACGGCCGCCGACCCCGGCCTGGTCACCGCCTGGGAGCGCCTGGGCGAGACGCTGCTCGGCGACGATCGGCAGGGCGCGCGCTGGGCCTTCCTCAAGGCCCTCCGCGCCGTCCGGCTGCCCCGCCCCTACCCCACCACCCTCGGCGTCGAGCCGGGGCTGATGCGGACCCTCACCAGCCTGTTCCCACCGGCCGACCCCGCCTGGGAGGTGGAGCTGGAACGCTTCCTGTCGGAGAACGTCCGCGACTGCACGGCCTACGAGGAGCTGGCGCTGGTGGAGAGTGCCGCCGTCGAGCTGGCCCGCGTCCGCCTCGCCGGGGGCCGTCGGGAGGAGGCCCGCGCCGGACTCGCCCAACTGCTCGAACGCGCCCGCGGGTTCGCCTGGCGGGCGGTGATGACCGAGGCCGTCCTGACGCTGGCCCGCATCGAGATCGACCTCGGCCACCACGACGATGCCGAGCGGCGCCTCCGGGTGCTGCGCCACGCGCCCCCCGACACCTGGGCCCGCGCCGAGCTGCTCATCGGCCACATCGCGGTCTCCCGGATGGAACCGTGGGCCGAGGAGATCCTCGACGGCCTGGTCGCCCGGCTGGACGACCCGGCCGACCAGTGCCAGGTCGAGCTGCTGCGGGCCGAGCGGGCGCTGCACACCGAGGCCCTCGACGTGGCCGAGGACGCCCTGGAACAGGCCGAGGGCTACGCCGAGCGGCTGCAGGACCCGGTCCTCTACGGGACGACCTGGCTGCTGCGCGGCGACCTGCTGGTGATGCAGGGAGATCCCGCCGGCGCCGAGCAGGCCTGGCGCCGGGCCCGCGGGGCCGGCAGCGACGACCCCGTGCTGCTCACGCGGATCCTCCTCCGTCGGGGCGACCTCTACGCCATGACCGGGGATCCCGAGCGGGCGCTGGACGACTACATGCGGGCCGCCGAGGGCTTCCGCAACCTCGGCCTTCCCCTGCGCGAGGCCTGGGCCCACGTCCGGCTGGCCGGCCTGGCGCTCGAAGGCGCCGCCGACCGGGCCCGCCAGCTCTTCCAGGCGGCCGACCATGCCGCCGGCGTGGCCGCCGCCGACGCCGCGGTCGGCGACAGCGGGCGCTCGCTGGACTGGCACCTCAACCGGGCGGCCGAGCACGCTCGCGACCGGGCCAACGCGCGCCGGGCCCGTCCCCCGCTGACCCGCGCCGATGCCGACCGACCGGAGCGACGCCTCGGCGCCCATCGCCTCGCCATCGCCCGGGCCGACGACCGGGCGGTGCGGGCCCTCGCCGCCGAGCTGGATCTCCGGGCCCGGGAGCTGGAGCGGTCCGACGGCCGCCCGACCGACCCGGCCCTCATCCGCTACGTCGCCGCCGCCGACCTGCTGGCGGGGCACCGCTCCTACGACGCCGCCGAGATCCTGCTGCGCCAGCTCGTCACGGTGCGTCCCTCCGGGCACGCCCGCCGGGCCCTGGTCGGGGCGATGGCCCGCTCCCCCAACGCCGCCCTGACCCTCGGCCTCATCGAGCACCTGCAGTCCGAGGCCGATCCGGGGGCCGTCGCCGCCGTCGCCGAGGTCCTCGGCTGGCGCCGCGAGGAGGAGGCGGTGCCGCCGTTGCGGCGACTGGCCGGTGCAGACGCCCACCCGACGGTGCGCAAGGCCGCCATCGTCGCCCTCGGCCGGATCGGTGCCGCCGATGCCGCCCCCGACCTGCACCCGGCCCTCGAGGTCCCGGAACTGGCCGCCGCCGCCAGCGTCGCCCTGCTGCTCCTCGGCGACTGGGCCGGTGTCGACCACGTCGCCCAGACCCTGGCCGCGGTGGCGGCCTGCGGAGGCAGCGCCGAGCTGCGCGGCGGGCCCGGGCTGTCCCGCTCCATGGGGGAGATCGTCGGGCGGTACGGGGGGCCGTCGTACCTGCTGCTGCTCATGCGCCTCGCCGAGAGCGAGGGCTCCGCCGGCCTCGGGGCCCTGCAGGGCCTGGGCTACCTGGGCGATCCCCGCGCCGTGCCGCGCCTCATCGATGCCTGCGCCGGACGGGACACCCAGCGGGTCCGGGTCGCCACCGCCGCTCTGGAGGTGCTGACCGGACACCGCGAGGACCCCGAGGAGAGCCTGCTCCGCAACCGCTGGGCGAGCTGGTGGGACAGCCACGGCGGCGCGTTCATCGAGGGCCGCCGGTACCGGCTCGGCCGCCCGCTCGACCCGGGCCTGCTCATCGAGCGCATGAGCCACGACGACCTGATGGTCCGGCGCACCACCTACGACGAGCTGGTCATCGGCACGGGGGTCCGCCTGCCCTTCGACGCCGACGGTCCCTACCGAATCCAGGTGATCCACCAGGCCCGCTGGCGAGACTGGTGGGCCCGCAACATCACCCGCTGGCCGCCCGGGCGGTGGACCTTCCACGGCGAGGACGTGTCCTGACCAGCCGGGGGGACCCCGACCCGCACCCGCCCCGGCAGCCCGCCCCGCCGAACCCCGGGGCCGTCG
>RFKJ01000341.1 GCA_003694325.1 Deltaproteobacteria bacterium | reverse complement strand
GCCCATGTCCATCCCCCGTCCCCCGGGTCCTCCCGGCGCCTGGTTCGAGGATCGCTTCGGCGTCACCCGCGAACTCCTCCGCAAGGTCATGGCCGCGGCCCTGTCCCGCGGTGGCGACGACTGCGACCTGTTCTTCGAGCACTCCGCGTCGACCTCGGTCAGCCTCTCCGATGGCAAGGTCAACGCCGCATCAACCCGGGTCGACCTCGGCATGGGCGTGCGGGTCATCGTCGGCGACCAGGTGGGCTACGCCTTCACCGAGGAGCTGACCCCCGAGGCGATGATCGCCGCGGCGCGCACCGCCGCCGAGATCGCCCGCACCACCGGCCGGCGCGACATCGCCGACCCGCAGCCGGTCCAGGTCACCGACCGGTCGCCGGTGCTCCAGCCCTGGCACGAGGTCGACATGGCCACCCGGGTCGCCATGGTCCGGGACTGGGAGCAGCGCGCCTTCTCGCGCGACCCCCGCATCCAGCGGGTCGAGACGCACCTCTCGGACGCGGCCAGCACGGTGATGATCGTGCGGCCCGACGGCCGGCTGGTCGAGGACTGGCGGCCGATGACCAGCGGCTACGTCCGCACCACGGTCGTCCACGACGGAGTCCGGGAGTCGAGCGCCTACAACGTGGCGGGCCGGGCCGGACTGGAATTCTACTCCCCGGACCGCCAGGCCCGGCTGGTCGATGAAGCCGTGGCCCGCACGCTGTTCCTGCTGGATGCCGGCAAGCCTCCCGCCGGGGAGATGCCGGTCGTCCTCGCCGCCGGGCCCTCGGCCATCCTGCTCCACGAGGCCATCGGCCACGGCATGGAGGCCGATTTCAACCGCAAGGGGACGAGCATCTACGCCAGCCGACTCGGCAAGCGGGTCGCCAACGACATGGTGACCATCATCGATGACGGCACCATTCCCGGCAGCCGGGGCTCGGTCAATGTCGACGACGAGGGCAACCCCGGCCAGCGCACGGTGCTGGTCGAAGAGGGCGTGCTGCGCACCTATCTCCACGACGAGATCAGCGCCCGGCACTACGGCGTCGCGCCGACCGGCTCCGGGCGCCGGCAGGGCTTTCGCCACGCGCCGCTGCCGCGGATGCGGGCCACGATCATGGCCAACGGTCCCCACAGCGCCGAGGAGATCATCGCCTCGGTCGACAAGGGGCTGTACTGCCAGACCTTCGCCAACGGACAGGTCCAGATCGGCGCCGGCGACTTTGCCTTCTACATGAAGACCGGCTTCTTGATCGAGAACGGTCGGCTCACCCGGCCGGTCAAGGATGTCAACATCATCGGCAACGGGCCCCAGGCCCTGGAGCGCATCGACATGGTGGCCAACGACATGGTGCTCGACGAGGGCGGCTGGACCTGTGGCAAGGAGGGCCAGGGCGTGCCCGTCAGCCAGGGGATGCCCACGGTACGGGTCCAGAGCCTCGTCGTCGGAGGCGTGGGATGAGCGAACCCCTGCACCACGACGACCTCAACGAGCTGCTGGACCGGGGCCGCGACGTGGTCGCCCTGGCCCGCGAGCTGGGCGCTGACGAAGTCCGCGTCGGGATCGGACGCAGCGTCTCGACCGGGCTGACCCGCCGGGACGGGCGCATCGAGAAGGCCGAGGAGTCGCGCTCCCTGGGCCTGCGGGTCGCCCTGATGGTCGACGAGCGCTGGTCGGCGCACAGCACCAGCGACCTGCGCCCCGACGCGCTGCGCGATTTCCTGCGCCGGGCGGTGGACGCCACCCGCTTCCTGGAACCCGACCCGAACCGGCACCTGCCCGACCTCGAGCAGATGGGCAGCGTCGACGCCGCTGCGCTGCAGCTTTGGGACGACTCCTGGCTGCACCGGGACCCGGCGGAGCGTCGGGGTCGCCTCGAGCAGCTCGAAGCCGCCACCCGCGCGGCCGGGGCCGACCTGGAGATCCGGAGCGTGACGAGCTTCGTGTGGGACGGGGCGTCGCAGCGCGCGGTGGTGACCTCCCATGGGTTCGAGAGCGCCTTCCAGACCACCAGCTTCGGGCACGGGGCGATGCTGAGCCTCGTGGACCAGGACGGGCGCCTGCCGGAGTCCTACGACTCCAGCAGCGCCCGCCACCGGGCCGATCTCCGCGACGTCGACACCGTCGCCCGCAGCGCGGTGCAGCGCGGCCGGCACCGCCTGGGAAGCGGGCCGGCTCCCAGCGGACGCATCCCCATGTTGCTGGAGAACCGCCTGACCGGCCGGGTCCTCGGCCTGCTGCTCGCGCCCCTCCACGGCGAGCTGCTCTACGAGAAGCGGAGCTGCATGGAGGGCAAGCTCGGCGAGCGGGTGGCCGCCTCGGCGTTGACGATCATCGACGACCCGCTCATCCCCCGGGCGGCGGGCAGCCGTCCCCATGACGGCGACGGCCTGCCATCCCGACGCCGCGTGCTGGTCGACCAGGGGGTGCTGCAGGAGTACCTCGTCGACGTGTACAACAGCCGGCGCCTGAAGGTCCCGGTGACCGGCGGCTCGACCGGCAACATCGTCGTCCCCCCGGGCCCGCGGGATCCTCGGGCGATCCTCGCCGACCTGCCGCGAGCGATCCGGGTCGAGGGCTTCCTCGGCGGCAACTCCAACCCGACCACCGGCGACTTCTCCTTCGGGGTCTCCGGCGTGCTGCTGGAGCACGGCGAGCCGGTCCGCAACGTCTCGGAGATGAACATCTCCGGCAACCTCTTTGAGCTGATGGAGCGCTTCACCGAGGCCGGCAACGACGTCTGGACGTGGAGCGCGTGGCGAACCCCTTCCCTGTTGTTCGACGATGTCCAGTTCTCCGGCTCCTGACCTCCTGCGGCACCGGCGCCTCGCGCCACTGCTCGCACTCCTGCTGGCCGGCCCGGCCGCCGCCGAACCCGACGGGACGCCGCCGGCCGGGGCTGCGGCCACCGACGACCCCGCCGGCGAAGAAGACCCCGGCCAGGCGGCCGACGACCCCGACGACGG
>RFKJ01000340.1 GCA_003694325.1 Deltaproteobacteria bacterium | reverse complement strand
CCCCTACGCCTACGGGCTGTCGGTGCTCACCAGCCACCTCGTCGCCGGGGCCAGCGTCCGGCTGTCGTCCGGCAGCCCGGTGCAGCGGGCGTTCTGGGAGGAGTTCGCCGCCCACGGCTGCACCTCCTTCTCCGGGGTACCGGCCAGCTACCAGCACCTGCGCCGCGTCGGCATCGCCGACATGGCGCTGCCCTCGCTCCGCCACATGACCCAGGCCGGCGGGCGGCTTCCCCCCACCCTGGTCCAGCACTTCGGACGCTGGATGGACCGCCGCGGCGGGCGGTTCTGGGTGATGTACGGCCAGACCGAGGCGACCGCGCGCATCGCCGTGCTGCCGCCGGACGAGCGGGAGGCCCACCCCGACAGCGTGGGCCGGGCGATCCCCGGCGGCCGCCTGTCCATCCGGACCGACGACGGCTCCGCGGCGCCGGCGGGGGTCGTCGGGCAGGTGTGGTTCCGCGGCCCCTCGGTGATGATGGGCTACGCCGTGGAGCGCGCCGACCTGTGCCGGGGCGACGACACCGGCGGGGTGCTGGATACCGGCGACCGGGGGCGGCTCGACGCCGACGGGCGGCTCTACCTCGAAGGGCCGAGCGACCGCCTCGCCAAGCTGCATGGTCGGCGGTTCGACCTCGACGAGATCGAGGCGCGCGCCGCCGCCTGGGGACCGACCGCGGTGGTCGGGCGCGACGACCGCCTGCACCTGTTCTGCGCTTGGGGAACGGAGCGGGAGCACGATGCGCTGCGGCGGTCGCTGGCCCGGGAGCTGGGCCTGCACCGCCTCGACCTGGTGACGCACCGGATCGACGCGCTGCCGCTTTCCGCCCATGGCAAGCTCGACCGACGCCGCCTGCTCCGCGGACTCGCGCCGTGACGCACCTCCCCGAGATCGACGCCCTGCTGACCCGGCCGCAGTTCCGGCTGTCGGCCGCCGACAAGGCCGCCGCGATGCGTGCCGGGCTGAACCGGCTGGTGCGACACCATCGTCGCCACTGCCCGGCGTATGCCCGGCTGCTCGATGTCTTCCACCCCGGCTTCGACCACGCCGAGCGCCTGGCCGACCTGCCCTTCCTGCCCGTCGGCCTGTTCCGGACCCACACCCTGTGCAGCGTCCCACCGTCCCGGGCCTACCGCCGCCTCCGCAGCAGCGGGACCACCGGCGGCGGGCGCAGCGAGGTGGTCCTCGACCGCGCCACCGCCCGGTTGCAGGCCCGCGCGCTTGCCGCGGTGATGACCACCCTGCTGGGGCCCCGGCGCCGGCCGATGCTCATCGTGGACCACGAGGGCCTGCTGCGAGGGGGCGAGGCGGACTCGGCGCGGGCCGCCGGCATCCTGGGCATGATGACCTTCGGGCGCGATCATCTCTTCGTCCTCGACGACGACCTCGCGCTGCGCTGGGAGCCGCTGCAGCGGTGGCTCGACGCCCATCGCGACGAACCGGTCCTGGTGTTCGGGTTCACCTTCCTGCTGTGGCGCTACCTGCTGCAACGCCTCCAGGCGGCGGGCCGGTCGCTGCGCCTGTCCGACGCCATCGTCGTCCACGGCGGGGGCTGGAAGAAGCTGATCGCCGAGGCGGTGGACCGCCCCACCCTGCACGAGGTGGCCCGGTCCACCCTCGGCCGCGTCCGGGTCCACGATTTCTACGGCATGGTCGAGCAGACGGGCAGCGTCTTCCTGGAGGGCCCGGACGGGCTGCTGCACGCGCCCGACTTCGCCGAGGTCATCGTGCGGGAGCCGGGGAGCTGGCGTCCACTCCCCCCCGGAGAGCCGGGGGTGATCCAGGTGCTGAGCCTGGTCCCCCACAGCTACCCCGGGCACAGCCTCCTCACCGAGGACATCGGGGTGGTCCACGACGCCGCCCCGACGGCCGACGGCGCGTGGGGTGGCCGCCGCCTGCAGGTGCTCGGGCGGGTCCCCCGTGCCGTGCTGCGGGGATGCAGCGACACCCACCAGGAGGCGGGATGACCGCGCTGGTGCAGCGGGCCCCGCGGCAGGCCGAGATCGGCCTGGCCGACCTGGTTGACGAGGCGAGGCGGTTCTCGGCTCGCCGTCCCTTCGACGAGGACAGCCTGGCCCTGTGCGCCCGGGTCGGGCGCCTGCTGCTCGACCTCCCGGCCTCCCGGAGCTGGCCCGAGCTGGTGGCCCTCGGCTACTGGCTGCGCCCGGCCGCTCTCCAGCACCTCGCCGACGACTTCGCGGCCCTCCAGGCCGCCGATCCCTGCTGGTTCCAGCCCCGGGGGCTGGCCCTGCACCTTCCCCCGCGCAACGTCGGCACCATCGCCATCCACTCCTGGGCGCTGTCCGTGCTGGCCGGCAACGGCAACATCGTTCGGGTCTCCCCCCGCAGGACGGCCCTGTCCGACGCCCTGATCGGCGTCCTCCAGCAGGCCCTGGCCGACGCGCCCGCCGAGCTTTCCTTCGCCAACCGCTTCGTGGAGTGGGGACACGACCGCGAGGTCCTCGCGGCGCTGTCGTCGGTCGCCCGGGTCCGACTGATCTGGGGTGGGGACGCCACCGTCCAGGAGCTGCGAGCCGTGCCGCTCCCCCCACGGAGCATCGACCTCTGCTTCTCCGACCGCTGGTCGGCGGCCATCCTGTCGGCCGACGCCTTCCGGGCGCTGGACGAGGAGGGGCTGGACGACCTCGCCCACCGCTTCTTCAACGACGCCTGGTGGTTCGACCAGCGGGGCTGCGCCTCCCCCCGGCTGCTGGCCTGGGTCGGCGAGGACACGGCGCCCTGCACCGACGAGCTCGTGGCACGAGCCGCATCCATCGCCCGGCGCCGCGGCTGGCGTCCGGACGCGGCGCTGGCGGTGGAGCGGCTGGGCTTCGCGACCTCGGCGGCGCTGGATCTTCCGGGCGTCTCCGCCGGGTACCGCGCCGCAGAAGCCGAGGTTCTCCGGCTGTCCTCGCTGCGCGGGCTTCCCCGGGTCCACTGCGGCGGCGGATTCTTCTTCCACGTCGAGCTGCGGTCGCTGGCGGAGCTCGTGCCCCACCTCCAGGTGCGCGACCAGACCCTGACCTGGTTCGGGTTCTCGCCCGAGGTTCTCCGCACCTTCGTGGCGGCACTGGCGGACCGGGGGGTCGACCGGATCGTCCCCATGGGTCACGCCCTTCGATTCTCGCGGTATTGGGACGGCCATGACCTGCTGCAGGCGCTGACCCGCCGCGTCCACCTCGTGGAGCACCCGTGACCCCCGCATCCTCCGGCGTCCACCCCGACCGCCCTCCGTCCACGGACCTCGTCTCGCCGGTGCTCCTCCTCATCAATACCCTGGGGGTGGGCGGCGCCGAGCGCTACGTGGTGACCGTCGGCAACTGGTTCGCCGAGCGGGGTGCCGACGTGACGGTGGCGGCGATGGACGGACCGATGGCCGCCGACCTGCGCCCCGACGTGCGGTTCATCCCCACCCCGCTGCAGGACGTGCGCCTGAGCCTGCCCCGGGCCGTCCTCCGAGTCCGGCGGATCATCCAGGAGGTCCGCCCGCAGGTGGTGATCGCCAACTCGCTGGTGGTGAGCTGGGTGGCCCGGCTGGCGCGGCCCGCTCGCCCCGTGCCGATGGTGACGGTGGCCCACGGGTGGCCGGCGGACCGCTACCGGCAGGTGGGCCCGCTCATCGCCGTGGCCGACCGCGTGGTCGCCGTCTCACCCGATGTCCGGCAGCGCCTGGTCGACGGGGGGCTGGACCCGCAGCGCTGCGAGGTGGTGTTCAACGGCGTCGACCTGTCGCCCTTCGGTCGGCGGACGGGCGAGGCCCGGCGCCGGGCCCGGCGGGCGATGGGGGCCGGCGACGATGACATCGTGGTGATCAACGTCGGCCGCCTGAGCGCCCAGAAGGCGCACCACCACGTCGTGGCCATCGCCGCGGCGCTGTGCCGGCGCCTGCCCGCCGTGCGCTTCGCCATCGCCGGCGATGGGCGGCGACGGGACGAGCTGGCCTCCCGCATCTCGGCCGCCGGGCTCGAGGACCGGGTCCGCCTGCTCGGTGCGCGGCGCGACGTGCCCGACCTCCTGGGCTCCGCCGACATCTACCTGTCGACCTCGGACTGGGAGGGCATGCCCCTGTCGACCATCGAGGCCATGGCCTCGGGCCTGCCCATCGTCGCCACCGCCACCGAAGGTTCCGGCCAGCTCCTGACGCCGACCTCCGGCGTGGTGGTTCCGGTGGGCGACACCGACGCGATGCTCCAGGCCGTCGCCGAGCTCGCCGAGGATCCCGACCGCCGGGCGGCGATGGGAACCGCGGCCCGCCAGCGGGCCATCGACCACTTCAGCCACGACCGCATGGTGGGCGAGCTGGCGGCGATCGCCCGCCGGGTGGCGGTCGGAGGGGCGGGTTGATGGGAGCCCTGCTGCCCGGCGGCGCCCTGGTGGTGTCCCTCGACTTCGAGCTGTTCTGGGGCATGCGCGACAAGGTCTCGCTGCAGCGCTATCGCCGGCAGATCCTGGGGGGCCGGGCCGCCATCCCCCGGCTGCTCGACCTGTTCGTTGCCCACGGGATCCACGCGACCTGGGCCACGGT
>RFKJ01000339.1 GCA_003694325.1 Deltaproteobacteria bacterium | reverse complement strand
GGTCGGCTCCACGAAAGCTATAGATCGCCTGTTTGGGATCCCCCACGGTAATGATCTTGGTATTGTGCCCCTGGTGCGCCCCCTCCCCGCCATCGTGTGTTCCGCGCACGGCTTCGGCCACCTCACCCGCCAGCTCGTGGTCGCCGGGGCGTTGCACACCCGGGGCATCGCCGTCGAGCTGTTCACCGCAGCACCGCCCGCCCTGGTCGAGGAGACCCTGCCCGGTGCCCGGATCCGGCACTGGCGGGTCGACGTCGGCATCGCCCAGCCGGACTCGCTCCACGAGGATCTCGACGAGACCCGGCGCCTGCTCGACGAGCGATGCAGCGACGCGGCCGTGGACCGCCTCGCCGAGGCGCTGCAGGGCCGCCCGTGGGTGGTGGTGGACATCGCCCCCCCTGCCCTGGAAGCCGCCCGCCGGGCCGGAGTACCGGCGCTGGCGGTGGGCAACTTCGACTGGGCCTGGATCTACCGGCAGTACCCCGACCTCCGCCCCTGGGCGGCCCGGTTCGCGACCTGGCAGGCCCCCCACCCCGCCGTCCAGCTCTGGCCGGGGCCCGGGGTGCACGGCTTTGCCTCCGTCACCCCGGCCGGCCTGCTGGGCCGCCGCGCACCGGCCCGCCGGGTCGCCACCAGTCGCGCGGTGCTGGTGAGCTTCGGCGGCTTCGGCCTGGCCGAGCTGGACGCCGCCCTGCCCCGGATCCCGGGGGTCACCTGGGTCCTGGCCCCGCCCGCTCCCGCCCTGCCCCGCCCGGACTGCTGCTTCGTCGACAACGCCCCCTACCCGGCCCTGGTGGCCGGCGCCGACGCCGTGTTCACCAAGCCCGGCTACGGGATCTTCGCCGAGTGCTGCCTCGCCGGCACCCCCATCGCCTGGGTGGACCGCGGCGCCTTCCCCGAGGCCCCGAGCCTGGTGTCCGCCCTCGAGGCCCGAGGCGACGTGCGGATCGATGGCCGACCCGGCCAGCCGGGCTTTTCGGCGGCCTTGCGAGACGCCCTGGCCACCCTCTGGTCCCGCCCGCGCCCCGCGCCGTCCCACGCGCCCGATGCGCTCCCGGTGATCCTGGACGCCATCGCGGCGCTGTCCGACGGCGGCGGACCGCCCCGCGCCTGATCAGGCAGGCGCCCCGTCGCCGGCCTGCTCGTCGGGCGTCTCCTCGTCGCCGGCCTCCTCGTCGCCCGCCTCCTCGTCCGCCGTCTCCTCGTCCTCGTCGTCGTCCTTGGGCTCGGTGAAGAACGCGGCCTGGAGGGTGACGAACAGCAGCCCGGTCATCGCCGGCACGATCCAGGGGTCCCCCAACCCGATCCGCACCATGCCCCACAACAGGCCCAGGAGTCCGACGGACACCATGCCCATCCGGCTGGCTCCGGGAGCACTGCCGAGCTGGCGCACCGACTGGTCCACCAGCCCGAAGGCCACGCCGGCGGTGATCATCGCGCCGATGCCGGCCCCCTCCAGGGCCGAGCTGGTGATGTCGTCGGCCGAGACGACCGACCCCACGGCGGCCGTGGCCAGCAGCAGCGCGGTCAGCAGTCCCGTCGCCAGCAGGCGGCGGTCCTGGGCGGGGGCGATGGGGCGGGAGTTGGTCGGCATGGCGGGCTCCTACAGCAGCAACGAGACAAAGGCAGCGAGCACACCGGCGAGACCTTCACCGGCGATACCACCCGCCCCGACGGCTCCCGCGTAGCGAGCGGTCCACTCGGGGTCGCGCTTGTGCAGCACGAGGTAGACCATCGACCCCAGGAAGATGCTGAAGCTGTAGATGTAGGGAACCACCATGGCCACTCCCAGTCCCACGGCACTGGGCAGCCACCGCTTGACGGCCGGCGGAGCCGACTTTTCGGCCAGGGGCAGGGCGATCCCCAGCAAGGTGCCGACCAGCAGGGCCCACATGGCGTAGGGCGGCAACGCGCTGGTGCCCTTGGCCATCATGGTGGCCAGTCCCGACCAGGTGATGGCCGCCGGCGCCGGCCACTGGGCCGAGCCGATGGGGGCCTGGTGGACCAGCAACCAGAAGATCGCCGCGCAGAAGAAGCTGCCGATGAAGACGCCGAGGAGCTGGGCGTAGACCTGCCGCCGCGGCGTCGCACCCACCAGCCAGCCGGTCTTCAGGTCCTGCATCATGTCCGCCGCTTCGCTGGCGCCGCCGGCCGCCACGCCACCGGTGAGCAGGTTGGCGCTGGTCACCGTGCCCAGCGCGGCATGCGAGCCCGTCTGGGCCACGCCGAAGGCGATCTGGGTCACCGAGCCCATGGCCCCGACCGGGTTGATGTCGGTCTCGCCCGTGGCCCGCACCGCGATGACGGCCAATAGAAAGCTCAACCCGATGGCCAGCAGCCCGTAGTACCAGGGGACCTCGAACCGGAACTGGAGCATCCCCATGACCCCCAGCGAGCTGATGACCAGCCCGAGCGCCCACTGCCAGGTGGGGAACAGCAGGTGCTCCACCGGGCTTCGACCGCCGGTGCGCACGAACAGCCCCCGGATCGCCCGCAGGATGATCCGTCCCTTCATCAGCGTGCTGGTCAGGCCGGCCGCCACCATCAGCCCCAGCCCCGGCCACATCGTCCACTTGACGATGACCCCGTAGAGGTTGCCGGTGTGGACCTGGTACATGTACTTGCAGTCCGCCGCGACCCGGGCGAGCTGCTCCTCGGAGATGACGTCCAGCGCCAGGATCCGGCTGCACTCGTCGGCCACGGCGTCGGGGGTCATGACGTGGGCCATGGTGGCGTCGATGCCATACTGGTGCAGCAGCGGGGCAGCGACGGCCCAGGCCAGGAACCCGCCCACGGCCAGCGACACGCCGACCCGCGGGCCGACCAGGAAGCCCGCACCGAACATCATGGGAGAGAAGGCCGCGCCGATGTTGAGGCTCGCCCAGGACAGCCCGGCGATGCCCTTGAGCCTGGCCGGCGCCATGATGGCCTGGGGCAGGAATCCCCCCGGACCGTCCCGCAGCCAGGTGAGCACGAAGCTGCCCAGCCCCATCGTGGCCAGCGCCCGGGCCTTCTTCATGGCCTCGGCGCCCTTGGCGTGCATCGCCTGGATGGTCTGGGCCGCGGCCGTACCGGTGGGAAACACGAGCTGGTCGATCACCAGCATCTGCCGCCGCAGCGGGATGGCGAAGAACACCCCGAGGAAGCTGGTGAAGAACACCCAGGCGAGCACATCGAAGAAGGTCGGACCGTGGGGGATGATTCCGTCGTCGTGCAGCAGGATGAGCGCCGGGATGACGTTGACGATGTTGCCCAGGCTGCCGGCGGCGCTGGCGAAGGTCTGGGTCGCGTTGTTCTCCAGCACCGAGTACTTGCGGCCGAGCGCCTTCATGATCGCGAAGCCCAGGATGACGGCGATGATCGAGCCGCCCTCGCCCCACCCGGTCTTCAGGCCCATGTAGATGTTGAAGGCGATCATCAGGGCGCCGAGCAGCACCGACAACACCAGGACCTGGGCCGTCAATTCCGGCAGCTTGTGCCCCTGGTAGACCTCGTCCAGCCACCGCTGCTCGACGGCTTCGACTTCTTCGGGAGTCTGCGGCAGGACGGCCGCCTGCGATTCCGGGGAAGGCTGCATGGGACGCTCCGAGGAGCGCCTTTCTGACAGAACGGGCCCCGCGCGTCAAGCCTCGATGCCCACCCCGCCACCCGGCGGCCTCGTCGCGTCAACCCGCCCCACCGCCGCGATGGTCGGCCAGGGCCTGCATGTACTGCCCGCTCAGCATCCGGGTGAGCCGGTTGGCCAACGGCGGGATGGCCCGCCCCAGTCCGATGAGCGGCCGGAGGGGCGCGCTGTTGACGATCCGCTCGGGTGCCCCGTCGCGGATGATGCGCACCGCGGCGTCGACCACGGCATCGACGGTGGTCCCCCCCAGCAACGCCGGGCTGTCCCCCACCGCCGCCTTGTGGGCCTCGTGCATGCCGGCCCCGTTGACGAAACCCGGGCAGAGGGCCGAGAACCCCACCGGCGCATCGGCGAACTCCATGCACAGCGAGTTCGTCATGGCGATGACCCCCGCCTTGGCCGCGCTGTAGGTCGCTCCGTAGGGGGTCCCCACCAACCCGGCGGTCGAGGCCATGGACAGCACGTGCCCCTGGCCCCGATCGAGCATCCCCGGCAGCACCAGCCGGGTCAGGACCAGCGGCGCGATGAGGTTGAGCTGGACCTGCCGGGCGATGTCGGCCGGGTCGGACCGCTCGAAGTGCTGGAAGTCGTCCACCCCGGCGTTGTTGATCAGCAGGTCGACCGGCCCGAGCGCCGCCTCGACCCGGGCCGGCAGCCCCTCGACCTCGTCGAGACGAGCCAGATCGCAGGGC